>JAFDER010000466.1 GCA_019310245.1 Deltaproteobacteria bacterium | reverse complement strand
AACTTCAAGAAGGAGAAAAAGAAACACTCGCTGCTCTTCAGCCCCACTCTCGGCCCGGACGGCGCGGGCTTCATGCTGGAGCTCAAGCTGTGACGGCCCGTCTTCTCATCGCGGCGTTGTGCCCCGTCCTCTTCTCATGCTCGCTCTGGATGGAGCTGGACAAGAGCAAGCTCGATTACTCCGACACGCACATCGACGACGTCACGCTCGACGGGGAATCCGACACCCACGTCGACATCCCCACGGACATCATCCGGGACGGCCCCTGCCCCGACGCTCCCGATTGCGATGACCATGACGACTGCAATGACGGCGACCCCTGTACCATGGACACCTGCGACATGGAGTGCGGCGCGTGCGTGTACACCCATGTGGACGGGGCCGCGGTGTCCCTGGACGAGGACCTGCCGCTGGCCGGCATCGAGGTGACCACCCACAGCCCCACGCGGATCGTCTGGACGGGCAGCGAGTACGGCGTGGTCTGGGGATATGCCCCGGGCTCGTCTGCCGGCAACGGCGAGATCTTCTTCACGACAGTCTCGGAGGACGGAGTCGACGTGGTGAAACCGGCCGTCCGGCTCACCAACAACGACGAGAACGACCGCAACCCCAGGCTTGCGTGGACGGGCAGCCAGTGGGGCGTGGCCTGGAGCTACCAGGACTCCACCACCGAGGAGATCCACTTCGTGAGGGTCAATCCGGATTCACTGACACATGGCGCCCCGGCCCCCCTCGTCGACTCCCTCAACACGCTCGGCACGGTGGACCTGGTCTGGTCCGGGGACAGGTTCGGCCTCGCCTGGAACGCGTACACGGGCGTGCACCACGCCATCTTCTTCCAGATCGTCGATGCCGACGGAGCACCGGTCGGTACTCCGGCAGAAGTGTCCGCCCACGAGAATCACAACGGCTTTCCATCGCTCGCGTGGAGCGGCACCGAGTTCGGGCTCGCCTGGCAGGACGAGCGCGACGACCTCGATCCCATGAGCTCGCCCCAGATCACCGACATCTACTTCAGACGTGTCGACACCGACGGCGTGGTGGCCGGCGCATCGGTCCGGATCACGAACGCCACGGTACAATGCCAGATGCCCTCACTCGCCTGGTCGGGGACCGAGTACGGAGTCGCCTATCAAAAGCAGCAGGAGGCCATGACCCCCGACATCAGCTTCAGGCGGATCTCGGGCACGGGCTCACCGGCCGGCCTCGAGATCGATCTCACGATCTCGGAGACGACGTTCAACGATTACCCGGACCTCACCTTCACCGGCTCGGAGCTCGGGCTTGTCTACAACAGCAACACGGAGCTGAGCCTGATCCGCCTCTACTCCGACGGCACGAGGGTGCAGGAAGACATCTGGATCAACGACCTGGTCAATCCAGCCCAGCTGGCCCCGGCCATCGTCTGGAATGGTGAGAGGTACGCCATCGCGTGGCAGGGCCCCGCGGGCGAGTTCTTCAATCTCGTCGAGGTGTGCGAGTAAGAGCTAGAAGTAGCCCGTCACCCCGAGTCCCATCGTCTCCCTCGTGGCGATGGGCGTGAGCCGGAACGCGATCTTCGTGTTCGGTATCGTGATCTCCCCCAGCGTCGCCTTGTACCGCGAATACATCAAATGGCCGGCAACGATCATGGCCATGGCGCCGAGCTGGAGAATGCCCCAGGAGATGAGGATGCCGCCCGCGATCTTGGCGGCCGATGAAACGACCCCTGTATTTCCAGAAAGGTCGTCGGCAATACCACCCCAGGAGATGGTCAGCGCGCCGACGACGATGGGGCCGATGCCCGGGATGAAGTAGAGGGCTCCATAAGCACCGGGATACTTGACAATGCTCGAGATGCCCGCGATCAGCCCCGGGACGTACAGCACACCGAACGTGATCCAGCCACCGATGATCAGGCCCCTGCCGGTGCTCCTCGGCGGCTCCTCCACTGCCGGCGCGGGCTGGACCGCAGCGACCGGCGCGACGGTTCCATCCGTGGGCTCCACCGCAGCAGGCTCGGTGGTCTCGGTCCCCACCGCCTCCTGGGCCTGGACAGCATTCGTGAACAGAAGTGCCGCGGAGACCGCGGCAACGAGCAGCATGCATCCCTTCATTGGTTCCTCCTTCTTCCTCCCAGCCTCATGTTACGTGCGAGGCCGACTTCCCGCAAGTAAACGCATCGAGCCATGCCCGGCAACCGAGCCATTGCGCACGCTCGACCCCCGCTTGCCTCACCCGGGAGGCACGCAGAAGACGATCTCGCGCGTGTCCAGCACGGTCACGCCGTCGGCCAGGACGTCGACATGGGCCGAGAACATCCGGTAGTCCCCCCCGGGCGCGAGCGTCTCGTTCGCCCTCGCGACGAGCTCGAAGCACATCGTGGGCCCCAGGATGGACACGAACGCGTCGGGATTCGTATCGCCATCCAGATCCTCGACTGCAAGACCTCCCGTGCACGACCTGGAGTCGCGCGGATCGGATGCCCATCCGGATGGATTCGGCTCGACCCTCTCGATGAAGGTCAGGCTGTCGACTCCGTCCTCCGGGTCATCCCGCGCCACGGCCGAGATCTGCAGAGGCACCGCCGTCGCGAACAGCCTGATCGCCTCGACGAGCTGATCCCCGAGGTCGGCGCCATGCGGGTCCACGTCGAAGATGAGCGGCTCGCCGCTCTCGTCCACGGATCCCGTTCCGATCGCGATGATCTCCATGTCGTCGCGGCTTCCGTACAGGCCCGGCTGGGAGTTCACGCCGATGTACTTCGCGGAGATCGAGTTGAGCGCCTCGATCGCAGCGTCGTGCCTCATGTCGGGCGGAGTGCAGAGGCTGATCGCATCATCGAAGTCCTCATCGCTGAGCTGGACGATGATGGGGATCGCGCCGGTCCTGAAGCACGGCCATCCGATGGCTCCCGGCGCCCGGCACGTCCATGTTCTTGGCGCGATGCCAGGCCAGCCGCTCGTGGGGAAGACCTCCATGTCGCCGGTCGCGATGGCGTACAGGTTGTGGGTGTAAGGCTCGTCGCCCGTTCCCACGGCATCGATCGAATCCAGCGCGTCCTGCACGAGGCCCAGGTCATCGGTCATCTG
>JAFDER010000465.1 GCA_019310245.1 Deltaproteobacteria bacterium | reverse complement strand
ACGGTCAAGAACACCAATGACCTGTCCAAGGGGATCTTGAGGATCACCGCCGAGTCTCGCGTCTACTACTTGCTCGGCTACATTCCCACGAACGCGGCGCGCGACGGGAAGTATCGCAAGATCAAGGTCAGGGTGAGTCGCAAGGGCACCAAGGTCCGTGCCAGGAAAGGCTACTACGCCCCGCTCGATGACAGCATGGTCGCCGAGCGCGACCCGGAAAAGGTCGACCCCCAGATCCAGCAGGCCCTGGATTCCCCGTATGAGCTCGATGGGGTCCCCATCCGCATGACCGCCTACGTCTTCGACGAGACGCTCCTGGGCAAGGCCAACGTCGTCGTTGCTGCCGACGTGGACGTCCGGGAATTCGGCTTCGAGGAGAAGGAAGGGCGTCTCGCCGACACCCTGGAGTTCCTGATGGTGGTGGCTCACCATGAAACGGGAGAGTTCTACCGCTACGACCAGGCCGTGGCGATGAACCTGAGACCCGAGACGCGAGAGAAGCTCAACCGCACCTGGTTCCCCATCGTCCGGGAATTCGAGCTGGCCGAAGGCGGCTATCAGGCCAAGATCGTGGTGCGGGATCAGAGCGCTCGCAAAGTCGGCACCCTGGTGCACTCGTTCGAGGTCCCGGACCTCGGCGCGCTGAGGACGTCCACCCCGATCCTCAGCGATTCCGTGCATGGGGCTGAAGCGGGGGCCGAGACGCGGCCCAGTCCATCGATCCTGGCCCGCCGGGAGTTCGAGGTCGGGTCGATGTTCTACTGCTCCTACGACGTCTATGGGGCCGCCAGGGAAGAGGCCACGGGGATGCCGCACGTGAAGGCCGGCTTCCGGATCCGCCGGCAGGACGGCGGCTTCCACACCCTCATGGACCCCGAGCTGATCCTGCCGACCTCTCTGGGCACGCTGTCACGGCTCGTGGGCGTCAAGCTGGACGGGACGAGCCCGGGTGAGTACGAGGTCATCCTGAGCCTCGAGGACACCCTCTCGAGCAAGACCCTCGAGATCCGGGAACCCTTCACGGTCGTCGAACCCGCAGCCGGGAATTGATCTCCCAGGCCCGCGTCGCTCCTGCGGATCGGGTCGCCGGGGACGAGATGATGAAGAACATCAAGCTGGCAGCGCGGAACGGAAGGCCGCCCACCGTGGTCAAGGTGGGCTCCGTCGAGGTGGGCGGGAGCTTCACCGTGATCGCTGGACCCTGCGCCGTGGAGAGCGAGGAGCAGACCCTGAAGACCGCCCAGGCGGTCAAGGCCGCAGGCGCGAACATGCTGCGAGGAGGAGCGTTCAAGCCGCGCACGTCGCCCTACTCGTTTCAGGGGCTCGGCATCGAGGGCCTGAAGATCCTGGAGCGGGCGAGGCGCGAGACGGGTCTACCCGTGGTCACCGAGGTGCTCGACCCCAGGGACGTCTCCTGGGTAGCCGAGTACGCCGACATGCTGCAGATCGGCGCCCGGAACATGCAGAACTTCGCCCTGCTCAAAGAGGTTGGGCGCGTACGCAGACCGGTCCTGCTCAAGCGTGGGATGCACTCGACCCTCGAAGAGTGGTTGAATTGCGCCGAGTACGTGCTCGGGGAGGGCAACCCAAACGTGATCCTGTGCGAGCGCGGCATCCGTACCTTCGAGCGGTACACGCGCAACACGCTCGATCTGTGCGCCGTTCCCGCCCTCCGGGAGCTGACCCACCTGCCGGTGATCGTCGATCCGACCCACGCCACCGGCAAGCCGAGCCTGGTTGCCCCGATGAGCCTCGGAGCGCTGGCGGTCGGTGCGCAGGGCATCATCGTCGAGGTGCACTGCAACCCCAGCGAAGCGCTGTGCGACGCCGATCAGGCACTGACGGTCGAGATGTTCGGCAGCCTGATGCGCCGGCTACGCCCCCTGGAGGGATTCCTCGCGGGGCAGGGCCGCGAACCAGAGGTGGCGGGATGAAGCTCGAGGACGTCAGGCACAAGATCGACAAGATCGATCGTGAGCTGCTCGTGCTACTCCACGAGCGGATGGGGCTGGCGCTGCAGGCCAAGAAGCAGAAGGCCGAGATCGTCGACTCCGAGCGGGAGGCCGCGGTGCTCGAGCGCGCCGGAAGGCTGAACCTCGACCTGGTCGACGCCTCGTTCACGCGGCAGCTGCTGCGCACGATCATCGAGGAGAGCCGTCGGCTGCAGGGCGAGGATCGCAAGCTGGTCGCCTTCCAGGGCGAGCACGGCGCCTACGGCGAGCTGGCCGCGCGGCGCCTGGTCCAGAAAGCTGCCTACGCCCCGTGCCTGGAGTTCATCGATGTCTTCTCCGGTGTCGAGGAGGGCCACTTCGACCTGGGCGTCGTTCCCGTGGAGAACTCCCTCGAGGGCTCCGTCACCCAGGTCAACGATCTGCTGACCACGACGCGCCTGCACGTCGTCGGCGAGGTCAAGGTACCCGTCCGTCACTGCCTGATGGCGGTGGAGCAGACCGACTACCGCGAGATGCGCACGGTCTACTCCCACCCCCAGGCCCTCGCGCAGTGTGCCGGCTTCATCGCCCGCAACCGGCTCGAGCCCCACCCCTTCTACGACACGGCGGGGGCCGCCAAGATGCTGGCGCGCGAGAACCCGCGGGCCGCCGCGGCCATCGCCAGCTCGCTGGCGGCCGAGCTCTACGACCTTGCGATCATCAAGGAGGGCATCGAGGACGGCCCGGCCAACTCCACGCGCTTTCTGCTCCTCGCCCGGGAGCCGGCCGAGGAGCCGGGAGAGAAGTGCTCGATCATCTTCGCGACCGCCCACCAGGCGGGAAGGCTCTTCGAGGTGCTCAGGCTGTTCGCCGAGGCGCAGATCAACCTGACCCGGATCGCCTCGATGCCGCGCCGCGACGACCCCGGCAACTACAACTTCTTCCTCGACTTCGAGGGCTCTCTCGAGAACGACAAGGTCGCCCGCGTGCTCGGCGAGATGAAGCAACGGACGATCGAGACGAAGTTTCTCGGCAGCTATCCCGCCGACACCACGACAGAGGAGCCGGCCTAGCACCTCAGGGAGTCCCGTCCGGCGCGCGCGCTATTCGCTCGGGTTCTCTGCCTGGTCCGTGGCCGGGGGCG
>JAFDER010000105.1 GCA_019310245.1 Deltaproteobacteria bacterium | reverse complement strand
CGAGGCCGTTGGTGCGCCCGTAGTCGATCGTCGGCTCGTATTCCGCGCTACTGAACGCGGTGAACTGCTCGATGAACTCCCTGCGCTCCTCCATCTTGCGGTTGAAGATGGAGCGGAAGTCCGAGGCGTCCCGGATGATGTAGGGGGTGAGGAAGATGAGAAGGTTCGACTTCTCGACACGCGTCTTCTTCATCTTGAAGAGGTACCCGAGGATCGGGATGTCGCCGAGCACGGGGACCTTGTCCACGGTCTCGGTGATGACATCCTTGACCAGACCGCCCAGCACCACGGTCTGCTGGTCCTTGACCACGCTCACCGTCTTGGCCATGCGCTGGTCGATGAGCGGGCCGAGGTCGGTCTCGCCGGTGACCTCGCTGATCTCGATCTCGATCTCCATCTTGATCTGGTCGCTGTCGTTGATGTGCGGCGTGATCTTCAGGGTGAGGCCCACGTTCTGCCGGCCGATCGAGAACATGGGGTTGAAGCCCCCCATCCCGCCCATCCCGCCCATCGCGGCTCCCGCCTGCCCGGCCAGGCCGGCCATCCCGGCCATGCTGCCCAGTCCCATCCCCGAGTAGCCCTGCTGGACCGGCACGTTCCCGCCAATGGTGATCTCCGCCGTCTCGTTGTCCGTGGCCAGGATGTTGGGCGTGGAGAGGATGTTCACGTCGTTGTTGGTCTGCAGCGCGTTGATCATGACGCCGAAGGCCGGGATGGAGATCCCGGTTCCCAGGATGCCCTCGGCCGCGCTCACCTCCGGGCCTCGCAGGCCCAGCGCGAGGCCCGTCAGGGACGTGGGGTCCATGAAGACCGACGAGAGCCCGGGGTACGTGGTGCCGCCCATCATGAGCGACTCCTCGCTGCCCGTCTGGAACGTGTCGGCCCCGTGGAAGGACACGCCGAGGGTGCGGATCTTCGACAGCTTGACCTCCATGATGACCGCCTCGACGAAGACCTGCCTGCGGGCGATGTCCAGCTTGTCGATCACCTTGCGCAGGTTCGCGTAGTCGCGCATCGAGGCCGTGATGACGAGGGAGTTCGTGGCCTTGTCGTGCGTGAGCTTGACCTCGCCCTCGAAGAGCTCCGCCGCGTGCAGGCCGCCCTCCTTGCCACCCTTCTTGCCCGTGCCCTGGACCAGGGAGTTCAGCACGTTCGCCAGCTCCTCGGCATCCGCGTTCTGCAGGGGGTGCACGTGGATCTCCCCCTCGCCGGCCACCGCCACGTCCAGGTTCTGCAGGAGCTGGATCACCTTGAGATACGCCGTGTCGCTCGCCACGATGATGAGCGAGTTCGTCCTCTCCTCGGGGATGATCTTGGACAGATGAGCCGATCCCTCCTTCATCGGGCCGGCCGCGGCGATCGAGCCCTGGGGGCCCTTGCCCTTCTTGCCCCCCCCTCCGCCTCCGGCGCCGGACACCCCGGCCGCCTCGAGCACCTCCTGGAGCTTCTCCGCGAGATCCACCGCCGAGGCGTGGTGCACGGGCTCGACCCACACCTGGTCTCCCGTGGAGATCTTGTCGAGCTGGGCGATGAGCTTGCTCAGGCGCAGCACGTTCGAGGCGAAGTCCGTGATGATGAGCGTGCTCGTGCCGTAGGGCGTGATGTCCGCCCCCTTGGAGATGAACTTCGAGAGGAGCGACGACATCTCGTCCGCGCCCACGTGCTCGAGGTGCACGATCCGGGTGATGACCTGGTCTCCGCCCGGAACCTTCTTCCCGTCAGGGAACAGCGGCACGGCCAGGGGCGCGTGGCCTCCGGCCGAGTCCACGATCTTGAGGAACGTGCCCTCCGGCACGATCGTCAGGTCGTTGATCGCCAGCACGTTGAGGAACGCCCTGTAGGCCTCCCCGGCCGTGACGGGCGTCGGCGCGATGATCGTTGCCTTGATGTTGTGCTTGACCTTGTTGCCCAGCACGAACTTCTTGCCCGTGATCTTCGCCATGTGCTTGACCAGCTCGACGAGGTCGAGATCCTCGAGATTGAGCTGGAACTTGAAGCCCTTGGGCTTCTTCTTGTACTCGATCCCGAGCTCCCAGGCCTCCTTGACCCCGTAGCCCAGGTCCGTGGTTTTCCCGGGCTTGCCCGGCGGGCCGGGAGGCCCCTTGCCGCCTCCGGGCGGGGGGGGTGGCGGAGCCGGCGTGGGAGGCCCGGGCTTGCCGGGGCCCTTGGCCTGACCCGTGGACTTCTGTCCCGCGACCGACGGCGGCGTGGAGAACTTCGGCGGCACCTTCATGGACGGGGAGATGGGGACGGTCTTGCGCAGTGCGCCCTTGGTCTTCGACTGCATCGACGTCCCGGGCTGGCTCGACGGCACCGTCGTGGCCTTGTGGATCTTCTTCTCCCCTGCGGGCTGGTTCTGCGAGTTGGGATCGTTCTGGTTGTCCTGGGCGATCGTGAGCGCCACCGCGGGAGCGGCGGCGAGCAGGAGCGCCGCGAGGAGCATTGAGGCCAGGATGCGTAGTGTCACTTGCAGTCTCACTTGATGTTGTAGGTGAACGATTGGGGCTTCCCGTGCCGCAGCACCTGGACGGCCATCGTGTCGGTTCCCTGGAGATTGGCGAACGCCTCGTAGGCCTTGTCCGGTCCGTCCATGGGCGTGTCGTTGACCGAGAGGACCACGTCGCCGTTGTGGATGCCCAGCTTGCCCCAGAGGCTCGTCTTGCGGATGCCGTAGACCTTGAACCCGTTGATCGTGTCCCCCTCGACGTTCGGAAGCACCCGGCCGCTCTGCATGAGCATCTGCTTGTTGTCGACGAGGTACTCGATCAGCTCCCTGTCGATGTCCTTCTCGTTCGGCGAGATGTCCTTGATGGACTTGTTGAGCATGGACTGGAAGTCGGCCGCGCCCTTCTTCTTGCCGCCGGCGGCCTTCTTCTGCTGGGCAGTCATCGGCTTGTTCCCGTCGGCATTCGCCAGCGCGGGAGGCAGGATCTGCTCCCTCCACAGGTCGAGGTAGCACTGCTGACCGCCGGGCTGGGAGAGGAACGCGTAGCGCCAGGTGATGAGGCTGACCGTGTAGTTGTCGATCGTCTGCCCGACGTGCAGCAGCCTCGTCTCCTTCTCCTTCTTGACGGCCACGAAGCTGAAATCCGGGTACTCCTCGCTGGCGTAGCAGGCCTGCAGGGAGAGGGGCGTCGTGCACAGGGGCAGCATGGAGCCGTCCTCCAGCGTGACGGTCTCCTCGGAGTCCATCCCGAAGAACTGCTCGGCCATGTCCTCCACGCCGTCCAGCGGGCCGGTGATCGAATCAAAGATGTTGCGCCTCAGGATGTCGGTGCCGTCGACGGGGATGAAACCGTCGTCGCGCGACGAGCGCAGCCCGGCGGTCAGCCTGGCCAGCCTGCCACCGGGCTTCTTCTCCTGCGCGGGATCGGCCACCACTCCACGGATGAGCCCGTCGATCATGCCCGTCAGGAAGTGGTCCACGCCCGCCGCCAGGAAGGCGGCGAAGACGGCGATGATCACCAGGTCCACGACCCACATGTAGCGGTCGAGCAGCTTGCCGATCATCCCGGAATCCTTCCTATTACAAAGAGGCCCATCATTCAACCGGGATCCGAAGCAACCACCGTGCCGCGGGTGACCCACGGGCAGATCGGCCCCCCCTGCACCTAACCGGCGGAATACAATGAAAAGCGGCTGGATGGGTCGACGCTCCTGCACCGCTGCCAGCCCGATCATGGACAAAACAGACGATGATCGGGGTCGGGAGTGACAAAATGTCAACTCGATCCATGGCTTGCACGGGTTGACCGGAACGCCTCCGGCCCTACGGGCCGATCATAAGGACCCGTGATGAAGAACGCCTTCCCGATCCTGCTCGCGTGCACCGTGCTTGCGGGAATCGGGGCGGCGGTCCTCTCGTCCGGGATCGGGGAGCAGGACCACATGACGGCCAGCAAGTCGGTCCGGGCGGCAGCGCCCGCGGCGCGCACGCCCGGAGCGATCCGGGAGCAGGGCAATCACCTCGCGGGCGAGAGATCGCTCTACCTCAAACAGCACGCACACAACCCCCTGGACTGGTACCCCTGGGGCGAGGAGGCCCTCGAGCGCGCCCGACGGGAGGACAGGCCCATCTTCCTCTCCATCGGCTACTCGTCCTGTCACTGGTGCCACGTGATGGAGGAGGAGGTCTTCGAGAAGGACGACGTGGCGGAGTTCATGAACGAGCACTTCGTGTCCATCAAGGTCGACCGCGAGGAGAGGCCGGACCTGGACGCGCTGTACATGAAGGCCGTGACGGCCCTCACGGGCGGCGGCGGATGGCCGATGAGCGTGTTCCTCACTCCGGACCTCGAGCCGTTTCACGGCGGCACGTACTTCCCGCACGACAGCTTCATGTCGCTCGCCCGGGCCGTCGCCGAGGCATACGAGACGAAGCGCAGCGACCTCGAGGACCAGGGCGCCAGGCTCCGTGAGCACATCATGAGCAGCCCGGCCCTCTCCCAGGGCCCGCCCGTGGGACCGGACGTCATCGACGCAGCTGCCGCCGCCGCGCTGGACGGCTACGACGAGAGGTGGGGCGGGCTTGCCTCGAGCATGAAGTTCCCCAACCCGGTCATCTGGACGTTCCTCCTGCACCACTACAGGAAGACCGGGGACGAGCGCATCGCCCGCGCGATCCGCGGAACCCTGGACGCCATGGGCTCGGGCGGCATCCACGACCACGTGGCCGGCGGGTTCCACCGCTACACCGTGGAGAGGACCTGGCTCGTCCCGCACTTCGAGAAGATGCTCTACGACAACGCGCAACTCGCCAGCCTCTACACCGAGGCCGCGGTCGTCTTCGGCGACGCGCGCTACGAGGAGATCGCCCGCGACACGCTGGACTTCATGATCCGCGAGATGAGCGGGGACGAGGGAGGCTTCCACGCCAGCTTCGACGCCGACTCGGCCGCCGGGGAGGGCGCCTACTACGTCTGGAGCGTCCAGGAGATGCACGAGGTGGCCGGGGAGGACGGCCCCGCGCTCGCCTCGCTCCTCGGCGTGACCGGAGAGGGCAACTTCGAGGGCGGCTCCATCCTCACGCGCCGATCCGGCGCGGAGCCCGAAGGCCTGTTCGACAGGCACCGCACCGCCCTCCGGGAGCACAGGCAGAAGCGCGAGCCGCCGGCCCTGGACCGCAAGATCATCACCTCGTGGAACGGCCTGGCCATCTCGGCCATGGCACGCGGCGCATCCGCCTTCGGTGAGGAGCGCTACATCGAGGCAGCCGTGAAGGCGGCGGACTTCCTCTGGTCCGTCCACCGAGGCGCGGACGGCGGCCTCCTGCGGGCCTCGAACCAGGGCCATGCCGAGCACGAGGCCGTGCTCGACGACTACGCCCTGTTCGCTGCCGGCCTGCTCGACCTGTACGACGCGTCCGGCGACGAGACCCACCTCGCGCGCGCTCTCGAGCTCGTCCGGCACGTGCTCGAGCACTTCGCCCACCCGGAGGCCGGCTTCTACCTGACCCGGGACGACGTCGCCCTGGGACGGCAGGTCCGGATCGAGGACACCGTGCGCCCGTCGGGCAACTCGGTGATGCTCCACGTCCTGCTGCGCGGCGCCGCGCTGACCGGCGACGGGGATCTCCACGGCCGCGTGGAGTCCATGCTCGGGGCCTACTCCACGACGATGGCCCGCTCGGGGCTCGAGACGGCCTGGTGGTTCGATGCGGCGGAGAAGCTCGCCGGGCCGCACTACGAGGTGGTCGTGGCGGGCGCGTCCGACTCCCTCGTCGACGCCTTCAGGAAGCTCCATCCCTCGCACGCCCTGCTCGTTACCATCCCTGCCGGCGGCCCGGACGATCGCGTCCTCGAGCTCATGCCTCCCCTGGCGGGAAAGAAGGCGCTCGACGGCGCTCCCACGGCCTACGTGTGCCGCTTCGGCGCCTGCAAGAAGCCCACCTCCGATCCCGAGGTGCTCCGCAAGCAGATCCTCGAGGGCTGGACGTACTAGAGGTTCTCGAGCTTGCGGTAGATGGTCCTGGGCGCGATCCCGAGCAGGTGAGCGGCGAGCTTCTTGTCGCCGCCCGTGTGCTTGAGCGTCTCGCGGATGACGAGCCTCTCGATGTCCTCGAGGGACGTGCCCACCGTCACGTGGATGGACTCCGAGACCCTGTCCTCGGCCTTGACGGCGTCGGGCAGGTCGCCGGGCTCGACGCTGCTGCCCCGTGCCAGCACCACGGCCCTCTCGATCGCGTTCTCGAGCTCGCGGATGTTGCCCGGCCACGAGTAGTCCATGAGCCGGTTCATGGTGAGCTCCGAGATCGTCGACACGTCCTTGCCGTCGCGCAGCGCGAACACCTTGAGGAAGTGGTCCGCGAGAAGCGTGATGTCGTCGCGCCGGTGCCTGAGCGGCGGCGACTCGATCAGGATGACGTTCAGGCGGTAGAAGAGGTCCTCGCGGAACCGCCCCTCGCTCACCTCCAGGGCGAGGTCCTTGTTCGTGGCCGCGATGAGCCTCACGTCCGCGATCTCCTGCTTGCCTCCCAGCGGCATGTACTCCCCCTCCTGGATCACCCGCAGGAGCTTGACCTGGACCTGAGGAGGCACCTCGCCGACCTCGTCGAGGAACAGGGTCCCGCCGCCGGCCTGAGCGAAGAACCCCTCGCGCTTCTGCACGGCGCCCGTGAACGCCCCGCGCTCGTACCCGAACATCTCCCCCTCGATGATCGTCTCGGGCACCGCGGCGCAGTTGACCGCCACGAAGGCCTTGCCCGAGCGCGGCGAGTTGTCGTGGATGTAACGCGCCAGGATCTCCTTGCCCGTGCCGCTCTCGCCCTGGATGAGCACGTTGGCCATGGACGGCGCCGCCTGCGAGGCAAGCTCCAGTGTCCTGCGCCACGGAGGCGAGTTGCCCACGATCGTCCTCTGCTTCTGCGAGGTGATCTGCTGACGGAGCTGGCGGTTCTCCATGACGAGCGAGCGCCTCTCGAGCGCCTTCCGCACCGTCTTGACGATCGTCATCCTCTTGAGCGGCTTCTCGACGAAGTCGTACGCACCCTCCTTCATCGCATCCACGGCCGTCTCGACGGTCCCGTAGGCCGTCATCATGACGACCTCCGCCTCGGGCGCCAGGGCCCTGAGCGCCTTGAGAAGGTCCACGCCGCTCATTCCCGGCATGAGGAGATCGGTGAGCACCACGTCCACCTCGTGCCGCTTGAAGATCTCGATCGCCTCCTTGCCCGAGGTGGCACGCACGACGCGCATCTCCTCCTTCTTGAAGATCCTCTCGAGCGAGTCGAGGTTGTGCACCTCGTCGTCCACGATGAGTATGGTGGGCACGCTGTCCATGGCTCCCTCCAGCCGTAGAAACTAATCTGCCCGGAAGACCGAAGCAAGAACCATGCCCGGTCAGACCCACTGGCCCATGAGCTCGAGGCAGGCGGCATCCACGGCTTCCGGATCGCCTCCCACGCTATCGACGAGCGCGTCGGCCCTGGCGCGCTTCGACGGATCGCCGAATTCGTACAGGCCGCGGAACAGCCCGGCGCGGCGGCCGAGACGGTAGGCGAACCGGTCGGGCTCGGGAAGGTCGAGGTAGGAGTCGACGAGGTCGAGGAGCTTCTGGTGGTCGCCCGGCAGGTCGCCCTCGAGATCCCCGAGCAGGTTGAGGATGTGGTCCGAGCGCAGCTTCGTGGTGACGCCCTCGAGGTTCTCGAGGAAGAGGCGGAGCTCGCGCATCACCTCGTCGTCGCCCATGGGCTCGAAGCCGCGGCCAACCATCTCGTGGAGCGGGGCGCGCTCCACCACGGCGAGTGAGCGCAGCCGCGTGAAGTGAGGCTCGACTGCCGCGACGCAGCGCGCGGACTCGACGGCGTGCTCCTTCCACAGCGCGCGTCCCCCGAGCCCGGGCATGAGGTAGGCGGAGAGCTCCAGCCCGGCCTCGATGGCCGCGCGGCCGCCCTTGACGTGCCGGGCCTGCGTGGCGCCCTTCCTGACGAGCTCGAGCACGGCGTCCGAGCCGCTCTCGAAACCCACGTGCACCCGGTCGAGCCCCGCGTCGCGCAGCGCACGCAGCTTCTCGGGACCTCGCGAGGCCAGGGTGGCGGTGCGTGCGTAGGCCGTCACTCGCGTGATGCCGGGAAGTCTGCGGTGCAGGTGCCGCAGGACCTTCTCGAGCTTCTCGGTGCGCATCGAGAGCGGATCGGCGTCCTGGAGGAACACGGTCCTCTCGCCGCGCAGCAGCCACCAGGCCGCGGCCTGCATGGCCGAGCCCGCATGGGACGAACGCAGGAACGAGGTGAGCAGCCGCGGCGACGGCCGGCTCTGGTCGAGCTTCCGGGCCTCTTCGCGAACGATCTCGAGTGCGTCAGCCACCTCGTCGATGTCCACGATGACCTCCTCGAGCGAGCGGCGGGAGAACGTGCGGCCCTTGTACACCGGACAGAAGGTGCACTTGTTCCACGGGCAGTTCCGGCCCACGCGGATGAGAAGGCTCGAGGCCTCGCTGGGCGGCCGGATGGGGCCTTGCTCGAAGCTCACGGCATCAACTCCAGGGGCTGAAGACCACCGTGCGCAGGTTCGAGCGCGAGGACTGGATGGAGTCCGAGACGTCGGCACGCCCCGAGACGGACGGGCCGTGACCGGAGAGCAGGTACTCGGGCGAGAGGCCGTCGAACTTCACGAAGCTCTCGAGCAGGATCTTGTAGCTTCCGCCAGGGAAGTCGCAGCGGCCGAAGGCGCCGCCCGGGAAGACCACGTCCCCCACGACGAGGGCGCGCGTCCGGGGCCAGAACAGGCAGACCGAGCCGGGCGAGTGCCCGGGCGTGTGCATCACGTCGAGTGTGAGGCCGGCGACCTCCACGCTGCCCGGAGCGAGATCGATGGTCACGTCCATCTCGGGGACCTCCGAGCCGAAGAAGCGGAAGAGCATGCCCCCCTCCCCCTTGAGGGAGGCCCACTCATCGGGATTCATTCCCACGCTGGCGCCGGCCGCGTGGAAGACCTCGGCCCCCTCGATGTGGTCCGGGTGGCCGTGGGTGAGCAGGACCGCCGCGAAGCCGCCCGGATCGAGGCCGGCTCCGGCCATCGCCGAGAAGAGCGAGCCGAGCAGGTGGGCATGGCCCGGGTCGATCACCACGGTGCCCTCGCCCTCGAGCACGACGGCGTTGCAGTTGTTCTCGAACCCGCGCCACTCGAAGAAGTGCAGACCCTCGGCCAGCTTCTCGTGGGCGTGCATCTCCTTCTCGCCCGCACGCACGAGGTGCCAGGGCGCGAGCGTGCGCTTATCCCCGTCCAGGTCCACCTCGACCGAAGGGTCCTGTCCGGAATCGAGACGCGTGACCTTGCCGGTCCTGCCGGCCAGGGTCTCGTCCGGTCCGACGTACCGCACGTCATCCCCGTCGTCGATCCAGCTGATCCTCATCTCAGGGCTCCTCCGCGTACAGAGTGGCTATTAGCGCGAACGGCGAACATGGCAATGGAATGGAATGTGGTGGAAGGAGAAGCCGCGGGGTCAGATCCCGCAGGTCGGGTCGGTGAGCGGATCGCAGCCCTTCTTGCCGTCGCCCTTCTTCTTCTTCTTCTTCTTCTTCTTCTTCTTGCTGGAATCCTGGTTCTGCAGGAGCTCGAGCTCGGCCAGCATCTCCTTCTTGGCCTTGAGCTCATCGGCGGTCATGTCGCCCTCGTCCTTCATGCTCTTGAGCTGGGCGAGGAGCTTGTTGATCTGCTCGTCGCGCTGCTTGGCCTTCTCACGCTCGATGGCCAGCGCCGCCTCGGCCTCGCGCTGGAGCTGGGCCTCGCGCTCCTTGGACTTCTTGTTGGAGTAAACCACGCCGCCGATGGCGCCGCCGGCGATGACGAGGATCACGATGGCGATGACCGCGTAGCCCCAGGTCGGGAAGCCCTTCTTCGCGCTCGCCTCGATGGTCCTTACCTGCTCCTCGTGCTTCATCCGCAGCTCCTCCTCCTTGAGGCGCTGCTCCATCTCCATCTTCTTCTTGAGCTCGATCTCCTGGAGCTCCTTCGTGCGCTGCTTGAACTCCATATCATCCTGCTCGGCCTTGATCTTGGCGAGCCGG
>JAFDER010000104.1 GCA_019310245.1 Deltaproteobacteria bacterium | reverse complement strand
CCTTCGAGATCTTCATCATGCCGGGCGAGGAGGTGCAGCAGGAGAAGGGAGGCCTCGGCCAGGTGCTCTTCGGCTCGCTGGCCTTCGGCCTGAGCCTCCTGCCCTACGGCTGCTCGTACAGGTCGAAGGAGGCCTTCGAGGAAGCCGAGTGGGCTGCCGAGGAAGCCGCCGGGGAGGTCGAGCGGCAGGCCGCGCCGCAGGTCACGAGTCGCGAAATGGGCGAGGAGGGCCAGATGGCCCAGTCTGCCAAGGACCAGACCTACGACGGCAACAGGTACGGCGTCCGCAAGAAGGGGGACTTCCAGGGATCGGAGGAGCCGGGCGGAGGCATGGACGGGCTCGGCACCATCGGCAAGGGCGGCGGAGGCGGCTCGGGATCCGGCTACGGCCGCGGCTCGGGCGGGCTCAAGGGCCAAGCCCATGGACGAGTCCGGCTGGGACGACGAGGACCGCAAGGCCCGCCTGGAGGAGAAGGTCAAGTCCTCGGGCATCATGGCGCTCCTCGGCTCGCTCGGTGACGACGCCCCGGCCGACTTCTTCGTCGGCGCGGGAGAGGGCGCCTACGCCTCCCCCTACGGCTCGGCGCCGCTCAGCGACTACGAGGCGAACGAGCTGACCACGAAGGAGGACCCCACGAGCCTGCAGGGCGGGGTTGATTCGGCCACGATCAAGAAGATCAGCAAGAACCACGCGGCCTCGATCCGGGCGTGCTACGAGGACCAGCTGGCCGTGTACCCGAACCTCGAGGGCCGCGTGGAGGTCAAGGTGGTGGTGGGCGGCGGCGGCAGCGTGATCGACGCGGACATCATGTCCTCGAGCCTGGACAACGATCTGGCCGAGTCGTGCATCCTCGCGCAGGTGCGCTCCTGGAGCGTGCCCGTGGGCGAGCAGGCGGGCGTGAGCGTGGCGAAGGTGCCCTTCAACTTCAGGCAGGGCGCCGACGTGAGCGCCGGCGTGCAGAGCTGGGACAACTTCGGCATGAATTCCAACCCCCTGAACCTGGCCGTGCAGGCGAGCAACGAGTGGATCGCCCAGCAGGCCGAGCCGGCCCAGCAGAAGAAGGTGCAGATCAACGCCAACCAGTTCGGCGTGCTCCAGCTCAAGGCCAGGAAGACGGTGTGCACGAGCGAGTCGCACAAGCCTCTCGCCGACCGGGTGGAGGTGTGGAGCGAGCGGCTCGGCGCCCATCCCACGGTGGGCATGATGGTGGCCCAGTTCCACCAGGCGCGCCGGAACTGCGAGATCCGCACCATGCAGGACCGCAGGGCGTACGCGCGGCTGGCGCTCAAGCGCCTGGAGGGGCCGAGCGATCGGTGCACGTTCATGAACCGGATGAAGGCCTACCCGGGTCTCGTGGACTACATCCGCAAGAAGATCCTCCAGCGCGTCAAGACGCCCTACGATCTCATGATCGTGCGGCAGGTGTGCGACAACGCCATCGAGGCGACCCAGAAGGAGATCGACGCGGTCCTGAAGAGCAAGAAGTCGCACGACGACAAGATCAAGGGCATCAAGAAGCTCGCGAAGATCTACCCCACGGACATGAAGGTCAAGCTCATCCTGCTCGATCTTCTCGAGGACGCGCCGGGGGGCAAGAGGCTGGGCGAGGCCAAGAGGCTCGCCGAGGATCTGAGGCACCACCCCTACGCGGACGACCGGGTCAGGACGCGGGTGGGCGAGTTCTACCACCGGATCGGCAAGCCGGACGAGGCGAAGCGCTGCTTCAGCGAGATCGTGGAGTTCTCGCCCTACGTGCCCGCGGCGCGCAGGAGGCTGGGGGACCTCTACAGGACCTACGGCTGGTACGAGGACGCCTACCGCCAGTACGAGACGCTCTCGACCATGGTGCCGAGCGACGAGACCGTGCTCATCCTCATGGCCGAGGCGGCGGCGCTCGCGGGCCGCGTGGACGAGGCGGTCCGGCTCGCCGAGCGCGTGAGCCAGAGCGCGTCGGCCGAGGGGATCCTCACGCCGGGCGACGTGGCGCGGCTCTTCAACGGCCTGAGGCTCATCGAGATGCGCGTGGCGGCGCGTGAGGGAGGCGACGAGAAGAAGATCAAGGACCTGATGAAGAGGTCCAGGCGCGCGGGCGTGCTGCGCGACGCCTCGGGCCTGCGGGTGGTGCTCAAGTGGGACCACCCGGACGTGCACCTCGACCTGCTGGTCAAGGACCAGGACGGGGAGATCGGGTCCGCGGACAGGCTCGCCGAGGAGTTCGGGGCCGAGTGGCTCGTGCGCAAGAAGGACAGGCCCGGGCCCATCGTCATCCAGGTGGCGCGCACCGAGGGATCGGTCATCAAGGAGTCCAAGGCCGTGCTCTGGATCATCGAGAACGAGGGCGAGCCGGACGAGAAGGTCCGGAAGATCGAGGTGGTCATCACGGACAAGAAGAAGGAGAAGCTCGCATGGACCATCGGCGTGGACGGCACGGTGACCGAGACCGAGGTCACGAAGGAGAAGCCCATCACGGCGAAGGAGTTCTCGAAATGAGCGCGGCAATCAAGAAGACAGCAGTCGCACTCCTCGCCGTCCTCGCATGCTCGTGCGGCGACGAGATCGCCATCAGCGGCCAGACCCTGGGCGAGATCAGGCTCGTCAGGCCGGGCGTCACCGTGGTGATGGAGGACCAGAAGGAGTCCGTGTTCGAGGACCTCAGGCTCATGGAGGGATCGAAGATATCGGTGGACGACGACGGCAGGGCCGTGGTCATCCTCGACCACGGCGCCCACGTTGTCGTCGACAGCGCGACGGACCTGGCCGTGAGAGGCATGGAGGAGATCGCGTTCTCCGGGGGGCGCATCTGGGTGGACGCGGACGAGGGCGAGAAGGTGGAGGTGGATCTCGGCGACGCGGGCCTCCTCAAGTTCTCGGGCTGCTCGGCGAGCCTGGACTGGCGCGACGGCAAGCTGGACGCCTACGTGGCCTCCGGCGAGCTCACCTACGTGCTCAAGAGCGGAAGCGGAACCGTGCGGGAGGGCGAGAAGCTGCACCTGTCGGGAGGCGAGGTGGAGGTCAGCCCCTCGGACCTGTGGGACGACTGGACGGGAGGCCTCGCCGAGGCCGGGCCTCGGCCCATGGAGACGCCCACCGGCGTGGGAGCCATCTACGCGCGCCTGCCCGGCATGCCCGGCGTGGAACGCTCCCCGCTCGTCATCCGGCGCCAGGAGGTGCGCGTCACCATCGAGGGCGACCTGGCGGTCACCGAGACCGTGCAGGAGTTCTTCAATCCCGCATCCGAGGTCATGGAGGGCATCTACAGGCTGCGCATCCCCCGCGACGCCGTCCTGCAGCGCTTCGCCGTGGACCGCGACGGGACGCTGGTCGACGGCATGGTGGTGGAGCGCAAGACGGCCCGCAAGACTTACGAGCAGCAGGTGTACGCGGGATCTCCCCACGACCCGGCGCTCCTCGAGTGGATCGAGCCGGGCAAGTTCAAGTCGCGCATCTACCCGATCAAGCCGGGCGAGGTCAGGCGCATCGCGTACCGCTACTCCCAGTGGCTCGAGCCGGCCGGGATCGACGGCAAGAAGCGGGTCTACTCGTTCCCCATGGGCAACGAGACCATCGCGCCCATGATCGGCGAGTTCTCCCTGAGCGCCACGCTCGAGGACGTGGGAACGGCCGCGGTCAGGGCCGGCCTCGGGGCCCGCGTCCACGAGGGCAAGGTGGTGTTCTCGGCCTCCGACTTCCAGCCGCGGAGCGACTTCACGCTGGAGCTCATCGACGTGGACTCCGAGCTCGAGAAGAACCAGGTGAGGGTCGTGACGAGCGAGTACGCGGCGCCCGAGCCCATGCCGGGAACCCCTCGACCCCGGATCAAGATCACGAAGGAGAAGGAGACGTACTTCTTCACCCACTTCTCCCTCAGGCCCGAGGGCTCGGTCATCGAACCCGCACGGGCGCTGCGCGTGGCCGTGGTCCTGGACCTGAGCGCGGCCACGGACCAGGAGCTCGCGGACCTGGGCACGTCGGTCGTGGACGACCTTCTCAGGCAGCTCGGCCCCCGCGACAGGGTGGCCGTGCTGGCCGGCGACCTGAAGGTGGACTTCATGGGAGGCGACGAGCCGGCGCTGCTCGAGGCCACCGAGGACCTCAAGGAGCGGGCCGTGGAGTCCCTGAGCCGGAGGACCACGGGCGGGGCCACCGACATCGGCGAGATCATCACGGGCGCAGCCGCGATGGTGGGCGACCAGCCCGGCGGCGTGGTGGTCTACGTGGGCGACGCGTTCCCCACGGTGGGAGAGATGGACCTCGAGGACCTGGAGGGCAAGATCGACCGCCTGCCGCACGCCGTGAGGCTCTACGGAGTGGCTCTGGGCGACGAGTCGAACCTCGCGCTCCTCGACGGACTGTGCCGCGGCGGCGGGTTCGCCTCGAGCGTCTCGAACCGCATCGAGGCCGCCGAGCTGGCCTACCGGATCCTGGCCGACGCCTCCGTGCCCGTGTTCGAGGACGTGAGGTTCGAGATCGACGGCGGCGTGGAGAGGCTCTACCCGCGCGGGGGCGTGACGCTCCGGCTCAACGAGTCCATGCAGATCCTCGGCCGGCTGACGGGCGAGAAGGACCCCGAGTCGATCAAGGTCACGGGCACGCGCGACGGCAAGGCCTTCAAGGTCGAGCTCGTGCCGCTCGTCGAGGAGATCGACGACCACGGCGACCTGAAGCTGCGCTGGGCCACCAAGAGGCTCCAGGGCCTCATGCAGGAGGGCGCGGGCCAGGAGGCCATCGTGGACCTGGGCAACCGCTACAGCCTGGTCACGCCCTTCAACTCCATCCTCGTGCCCTCGGGCGCGCCGGAGGCGAGGGACATCCCCGAGACGTCGGCCGGCTCCGCGGCCACCGCCATGCCCGCCGAGCCCATGATGGAGTACGAGGCGGAGGAGGACATGGGCGCCGCCACCGGACACGGTCCGCCCAGGGCCGCGTCCAAGAAGGCCATGCCCGCCTCGGGGAGCCGCACGTCGATGGGCGTCGTGAAGGTGACGGGCGGGCTGGACGAGGAAGTGGTGCGCCGCGTGATCCGCAAGCACATGAGCGCCCTCAGGTACTGCTACGAGAGCCAGGCGGCGGGCACGGGCCTCGCCGGCACGGTGACCGTCAAGTTCGTGATCGGCTCGTCGGGCACGGTGGAGATGTCCGCCCTCGAGAGCTCGAGCCTGGGCAACTCGACGATCGAGCAGTGCGTGGTCAAGGCGTTCAGGAGCTGGACGTTCCCGGCGCCGCAGGACGGAGGCATGGTCGTGGTCACGATCCCCATCGCGTTCTCCGAGGGCTCGCCCTGGGGCGGGGGCGTTCTCCTGAGCGCCACCGGGCCCACCACGACCACCACGACGACGTCGCTGAGTTTCACGCACACGACGACAACCACCACGGGAGGCGTCCCGGTGGGAGGCCTGACCGCGCACAAGAAGGCCTGCCTCATCGCCTCGCTCATGCCGCTCGAGGAGAAGATCGCGCTGTGGCAGGAGAGGCTCGGGGACCACGCCGGAGCGGCCGGCGCCATGGAGGTATGGCGCCAGGCAAAGCGCAAGTGCGAGGTGCGCACGATGCAGGAGAAGCGCGCGCTGGCGAGAGTGATCCTCGCGGCCGTCAGGGGAATTCCGGCGCGCTGCGATCTGGTCCGCTCCCTCAAGAGCCAGCCGGCCGTGGCGGGCTACATCAGGCGCAAGATCCTCGCCCAGATGACGAGCCCCTCCCAGGTGCAGCTGGTGATGAGCCACTGCGACGGCGCCGTGTTCATCGGGCCGGACGAGCTCGACAAGATCCTCGCGAAGGCCAAGTCGGACGAGGCGAAGATCGTGGCCGTCAAGGAGCTCATCGCGCTCTACCCCATGGACCTGGACCTCGAGCTCAAGCTCCTCGACCTGCTCGAGGACGAGGGGAGCGAGGCGCGGCTGGCCGAGGCCAAGCGGCTCGCCGGCGAGCTCAGGCACGCGCCCTACGCCAACGAGCACATCCGCACGCGCGTGGGCGAGTTCTACATGCGCCACGACATGGAGGCCGAGGCCCGGCGCTGCTTCAGCGAGATCGTCGAGTTCTCTCCCTTCGTGCCGTCGGCCAGGCGCAGGCTCGGCGACATCTACCGCAACTACGGATGGCACGAGGACGCGTACCGCCAGTACGAGACCCTGCAGGCCATGGTGCCCGAGGACGAGAGCGTTCTCGTGCTCATGGCCGAGGCGGCGGCGAGCGCGGGCCGCGTGGACGAGGCCCTCAGGCTCGCCGAGAGGGTGAGCCAGTCCGACGCGGGCTCGGGGTCCGCATCCGGCATGGCGCGGCTGTTCAACCTCGTGCGTCTGGCCGCTCTCAGGGTCAAGGCCCGCGCGGGGGGCAACGAGGCCATGCTCAAGGAGCTGATGAAGCGCTCGCGCCGGGCCGGCGTGCTGCGCGACACGGCGGATCTCAGGGTCCTCGTGGTGTGGGACCACCCGGACGTGAGGGTGAAGCTCTTCAACCAGTACGAGGGCAGCGAGGTGGAGCGCGCCTCGCTCGTGGCGCCGCACTTCGGGTGTGAGGCGTTCTCCGAGAAGGAGAGCTCGGGCGAGGTGCTCGTGCAGGTGCTCAGGGACCCCTCCTCCGTGGTCAAGGAGACGGCCGCCCGGCTCTACGTGCTGTGGCACGAGGGCACGGAGCAGGAGTCGCTCGAGGTGCTCGACATCGTTCTCAAGGGTGAGGTGAAGAAGGGGGAGAAGAAGCAGGCGGCCTGGACCCTCTCGCCCGGCAAGATCACCGAAACCAAACCCGTCAAGATCGACCGCATGGCATACTGATTCACAATTGACGTCCACGGCACCCTGCTGTACGGGCGTGTCGAACGCGGGGCACTCCGGCACCGGGGATCATAATGGTGCCTTCGACCCCGCGCCCCGACACGCCCTGGTCGCCCGGGGAACGTGCGCGGTCGGGGGGACCGCAGGCAGCCTACGTGCAGACGAACGCAACGATGCTCCGCGGCGGCAGCTTTCTCACCTGCCAGTCGACGAGAGGTTCAGGAGTTCCACCGGCTGCCGAAGCGTCCTCCCGCCGTGGACGTTCCTCTTTATGGTGGTCAGGATGCCGAGAACGCGATGGACGCGTCGCCCTCGCAGCGCACCACGATGCGCGCGCCGGACGCGAACGTCCCGGCGAGCAGGGCCCTTGCGAGCGGCTCCTCGAGGTGCCTGCGGATGGCCCTCTTGAGCGGCCGCGCACCGAAGTCGGGATCGAAGCCCACGCGAGCCAGGAAGTCCCTCGCCTCGGGGGTGACGTCGATCGTGAGATGGCGCGACGCCAGCCTCTGCTCGAGCCTCCCGACCTGGAGATCCACGATCTTGCGAATGGCGTCCCGGTCGAGCGGGTGGAACACGATCCAGTCGTCCAGCCGGTTGAGGAACTCGGGCCGGAACGAGGCATTGAGAACGCCCTCGATCCGCGAGCGCGCCTCGGCCGGATCGTCGAGGCCGCCGATGAGCTCGGAGCCCAGGTTCGAGGTCATGATGAGCACCGTGTTGCGAAAGTCCACCGTGCGCCCTTGGCCGTCCGTGAGCCGGCCGTCGTCCATCACCTGGAGAAGGACGTTGAAGACCTCGGGGTGTGCCTTCTCGATCTCGTCAAGCAGGACCACGGAGTAGGGCCGGCGGCGCACGGCCTCGGTGAGCTGGCCTCCCTCGTCGTAGCCCACGTAGCCGGGAGGCGCGCCTATGAGCCTGGCCACCGCGTGCTTCTCCATGTACTCGCTCATGTCGAGCCGCACGATCTGCTTCTCTTCGTCGAACAGGAACTCGGCCAGCGATCGCGCCAGCTCCGTCTTGCCCACGCCCGTTGGTCCGAGGAAGAGGAACGAGCCCTGCGGCCGGGTCTCGTCGGCCAGGCCGGCGCGGGAGAGGCGGATGGCGTCCGCCACGGCGCGCACGGCGTGGTCCTGGCCCACCAGCCTCTCGTGGATGCGCTCCTCCATCCGGAGCAGCTTCTCCATCTCCGCCTCGAGCATCTTCGAGACGGGAATGCCGGTCCACCGGCTCACCACCTCGGCCACGTCCTCCGCCGAGACCTCCTCGGAGAGGAAGGGCGCGTCGCCCTGGATCCTGGCGAGCTCGTCCTGCTGCGTCTCGATGGAGCCATCGAGCCCGGGCAGCTCGCCGTGCTCGATGGATGCGGCCCGGCCCCAGTCCTTCTCCTTGCGGGCCTGCTCCAGCTCGAATCGGGCCTGCTCGAGCTTCTCCTTCAGGCCGCGGATGGCGGCCACGATCTGCTTCTCGCGCTCCCACTGCGCGCTGCCGCGATCCAGCTCCTCGGTGATCTCGGCGATCTCGCGGCCGAGCTTGCCGAGCCGCTCCTCGACCGCCCCGCCCTTCTCCATCTTCAGGCTCGCCTCCTCCACCCTGAGCTTTCCCAGCCTGCGATGCAGCGTATCGAGCGCGGCGGGCATGGACTCCATCTCCATCTTGATGCGGCTGGCGGACTCGTCGATGAGATCGATCGCCTTGTCGGGCAGGAAGCGGTCCGAGATGTACCGGTCGCTGAGCTCCGCCGCGGCCTCGATGGCCGCCTCCTGGATGCGGATCCCGTGGTGAGCCTCGTAGCGCTCCCTCAGGCCCCTGAGGATGGCCTTGGTGTCCTCCACGGAGGGCTGGAGCACGAGCACGGGCTGGAAGCGGCGCTCGAGCGCGGCGTCCTTCTCGATGTGCTTGCGGTACTCGTCGAGCGTGGTGGCGCCGATGCAGTGCAGCTCGCCGCGCGCGAGCGCCGGCTTGAGCATGTTCGAGGCGTCCATGGCGCCCTCGGCGGAGCCGGCCCCCACGAGCGTGTGGAGCTCGTCGATGAACAGGATGATCGATCCGCCCGCGCCCTCCACCTCCTTGAGCACGGCCTTCATCCTGTCCTCGAACTCGCCGCGGTACTTCGTGCCCGCGATCAGGCTGCCCAGGTCGAGTGCGATGACGCGCTTCTCGCGCATGCTCTCGGGCACGTCACCCGCGGCGATGCGGCGCGCGATGCCCTCGACGATGGCGGTCTTGCCCACGCCGGGATCTCCGATGAGCACGGGGTTGTTCTTCTTGTAGCGAGAAAGGACCTGGAGAACGCGGCGGATCTCCTCGTCCCTTCCGATGACGGGATCGAGCTTGCCCTGCCGGGCGAACTTCGTCAGGTCGCGGCAGTACTTCTCGAGGACCTGATACTTGCCCTCGGGCTCGGGGTCCGTGATCCGGTGGCTCCCGCGCACCTTCTCGAGGGCCGCGAGCAGGCCGTCGTACTCGAGGCCGGCCGATCGGTAGGTCCCCGCCAGCTGGCGGTCGGTGCGCACCGAGGCGAGCATGACGTGCTCCGCGCTCATGTACTCGTCCCCGAGCTTCCCCGCCTCTGCCAGGGCCTCGGAGAGCAGGTCCGAGAGAGCGCGTCCCAGGACGGGCTCGGGCGCGCCTCCGTTTCCGTCCGCGAGCGACGGCAGGGTGGAGAGGCGCTCCCCGAGCGATCCCCTCAGGGCCTGCGCACCGACTCCGGCCGCCTCGAGGACGGGGCCGAGCACGCCGTCGGGCTGGTCGAGCAGCGACACGATCAGGTGCTCGGGCACGAGCTCGGAGTGCCGCGCGCGCACGGCCTGCTCGCGAGCGGCGAGGAGCGCCTCACGCGTGCGGTTCGTCAGCCTGTCGAGGTTCGCAGCCACTACACGGCAAAGTTAACCCCGGATCGGCGCGAGTCAACCCGCCGGCAGGAGCATCGGAGCAGCTATTGAATGATTAAAAAGAAAGAGACACGCCCGCACCCGCCGTACCGGGTCCGAGCATGGGATAGACCGTGGCGCTCTTGATGGCCTTGCGCTCCGCCGTCTCCGCGGGCTTCTCCTTGGCCTTCTTGCTGCCCACGATGAACAGGACCGTACCGGTGATCGCGGCCGCCGCGGCCACGCCCCAGGAGACGTCGCAGACCACGGCGAAGGCCTTGCCCTTGTCCGCCGAGTCCTGGTCCGTCTGATCGCTCTTGTCGAACTTGGACTGCTCGCTCAGCGCGAGCAGGCCGAAGACCGTGGCCGAGACGAGACCGGCTCCTGCGACGCCGGCCATGGCCCACACCTCGGGTCCGACCTTGCCGGCCTTCTTCGGCTTCTCGTCCTCGTCGAAGTCCAGGTCCAACGGATCCGTGGGCAGGGGGATCGCCTCGCTGGCCTTGGCCTCGGTCGAGGTCAGCTCCACCTCCACGGTGACCTTGCCGCCGATGGGGACTGTGAACGCCCGGGTCTCCATGATGTAGCCCTCGAGGTTGAGGGCCATGGCATGGTCTCCTCCCGGAAGCTCGAGCTGGGCCGGGGTGACGAGCTCGGTGGACTCGCCGTTGAGCGTGACCTCAGCTCCGGGCGGCGTGCTCGTGATCTGCACCTCGCCGGGCGTGGCCTTGAGCTCCTCGAGCTTCTCCTTGACCGTCACGATGTTCCCGGCACCGGGC
>JAFDER010000103.1 GCA_019310245.1 Deltaproteobacteria bacterium | reverse complement strand
GGCTTCTCCGTGGCCATGAAGGACTCGCCGTCGGGCTACCGTCTGATGTACGACGTGAACCGGATCCGAAGGATCTTCAAGATGGAGCGGCCGGACGTGGTGGAGATCGGAGGCCCGTACACGGACCCGTGGTTCGCGAAGATCGCCAAGCTCTACTGCGACCCGGTCTTCGTGGGCTTCTACCACCTGGAGTTCAGGGACGCGCACATCGAGCCCGCGATCGAGAACTGGCCCGGATGGGCGCAGAAGGCCACGATGCGCTTCTTCGACTGGAGCCTCAGGTTCATGTACAAGACGAACATGCACGCCACCTTCGTGGCCTCGAAGTGCGTCCAGGACGAGCTCGCCAAGATCGGCGTCGACAACACGATCCTCACGCCGCTGGGCGTGGACACGGAGAAGTTCGATCCGGTCAGGAGGCAGGAGGGGATCCGGAGGGGCTGGAACGTCGGCGAGCACGATCGCGTGCTGCTGCACGCGGGCAGGCTGAGCGTCGAGAAGGGCACGAACGTGGTGCTGGGGGCGGCCGAGAGGCTGCTCGAGGACCCGAGAGTGCACATCGTGATCGCCGGACGCGGCGGCATGGAGGCCCAGGTCGAGGATCTGGCGGCGGGCCACGACCACGTGCACTACATGGGCTACGTGTCGGATCCCGAGCAGCTCGGCGCCATCTTCGCGTCCTGCGATGCCTACCTGGGAACCGGGCCGTACGAGACGTTCGGGCTGGCGATCCTCGAGGCCATGGCCAGCGGCCTTCCCGTGATCGCGGCGGACGAGGGCGCGGGGGCAGAGCTCGCCGCGAACTCGGCGGCGGGGCTGCTGTTCGAGGCGGGCGATGCGGTCAGCCTGGTCGCGGAGACGAGGAAGCTCATCGCCATGGACCTGGGCATGCTCAGGAGGCGTGCCCGGCATTATGCGACCACGAACGGGACGTGGACGAGGACGTTCGATCTGATGTTCAGGCACTACGCGCGGCTCCTGGCACGGCACCGTGGAGCGGCCGCGCCGGTGTACGAGGCGCCGGTCGAGGTGCACGACCTGATCCATCCCGTCTCCACGCCCATTCTGGCCCCTGCCATTTCCAGGAGGCAGATCGGAGCGATCGCGCCGTAGTTCGATGAAAGCCCGGGCACTTCTATCCCTCCATGACGTCACTCCGGCATTCGAGACCGAGATCCGCCAGGGGCTGTCGCTCGTCAGGCAGTGGCGTCTGCCACCGCCCGCACTCATGGTCGCGCCCGACTTCCATGGCAGGTGGAGCCTGGACGCCCACCCGGCGTTCTGCGAGTTCCTCAGGGGCCTGAGCAGCCGGGGCAGCGAGATCCTGCTGCACGGCTACGACCACCTGTCCCCGGGGGGGGTGAGGCCCGACGGGCTGGGGGAGCGCTTGAAGGCGCAGGTGCTCACGAGCGGGGAGGGAGAGTTCCAGACGCTGCCCTTCGGGCGGGCCCTGGACAGGATCACGAGGGGCCTCGACATCGTCGAGCGCACGGTCGGGGTCAGGCCGAAGGGCTTCGTGGCTCCTGCCTGGCTGGAGCACAGGGACACCTATCGCGCGCTGGATGCGGCCGGGATCGCGTTCCACGAGGACCGCCTGTTCGTGCGCGACCTCTCGGACATGACGCGGCATCTGGCGCCTGCCGTCTCGTTCATGTCGAGGAGCCTCGCCCGGACCTACGCGTCGGTGGCCTGGGCGGGCGCGGTGCGGCGGGTCGTGAGCAGGGTCGGTGATCTGAGGTTCGCCCTCCACCCCTCCGACTTCGCTGCCGAGCCGCTCGTGGCCGCCATCGGCCGGCTCGTCGATGCCGCGGGCGAGAGCCGCGACTGGGTGAGCTACGAGCAGTTCCTCTCCGCCTGAGCCGGGAACCTGACGGGATCCGGGGGGTTCTGGCTCTGTCGTTGTCGCCAAGTGAGGTGTGTGCTAAATCAGTGCTCCATGGCTGTACGGATCGAGGTTCGGTTCAAGGAAGGGGTCGTCGACGCGGCTGGCGAGGCGGTGCGGACGGCGGTGGAGCGGGACCTTGGAATCGATCTCGCGTCGGTCCGATCGGTCGAGGTCTACACCATCGACCGGGAGCTCAAGGCATCGGAGGTCGGTCGCGTCGCCGAGCGGCTGTTCACCGATCCGCTGACGCAGGAGTACGTGGTCGGCTCGTTCGTCGATGCGCAGTTCGACTGGGCCATCGAGGTGGGTTTCCTGCCCGGCGTCACGGACAACGTGGGCAACACTGCAAGAAATGCGGTCATCGATCTGCTGGGCGTCACGTTCTCCGACACGGAGAAGGTCTACGTCTCGCGCATGTTCCTGCTCTCTGGCGACGTCACCGAGGACGACGCCGCGTTCGTCGCCTCGCACCTGTCGAACCCTCTCATCCAGAGGGTGGGCTGGAAGACGAGAGGGGATTTTCTCGAGGACATGGGCATGGGGCTCGCGCTCCCGCGCGTCATCCTGCCTCCCGCGGACCGCATCGACGAGGTGGACCTCGAGGTCTCCGACGAGGAGCTCATGGTGCTGAGCCGCAGGGGCGTGCTCGAGGGCACGGACGAGGACGGCAGCGAGCTGCGCCGCGGGCCGCTTGCGCTCGACCTGGAGCAGCTGCACGTGATCCGCGACTACTTCCGCGGCGAGGGCAGGAATCCGACGGACGTGGAGCTCGAGAGCCTGGCCCAGACATGGAGCGAGCACTGCAAGCACACGATCTTCGCGGCCCAGCTCGACGAGGTGGACTCCCTGTACAAGACCTGCATCAAGGGAGCCACCGAGCGCGTGCGGCAGATGAAGGGCAAGGACGACCCGTGCCTGAGCGTGTTCTCGGACAACGCGGGCGTCATCCGGTTCAACAGCAAGTGGTCGGTCTGCTACAAGGTCGAGACGCACAACAGCCCCTCCGCGCTCGACCCCTACGGCGGCGCCATCACGGGCATCGTGGGCGTGAACCGCGACCCGCTCGGCACGGGCAAGGGCTCGCATCTCGTGATGAACATGTACGGGTTCTGCTTCGGCGACCCGGACTACGACGAGCCCCTGCCCACGCGCGACCCCGAGGGCATGACGCCGATCCTGCACCCCAAGGTGATCTTCGAGGGGGTGCGCAGGGGCGTCGAGGACGGCGGCAACAAGTCCGGCATCCCCACGCCGCTCGGCTTCATCGTGTTCGACGAGAGGTACATGGGCAAGCCTCTGGTCTTCGTGGGCACGGTGGGCCTGATGCCCGCGTACATCGGAGGCCTCAGGTCGTACGAGAAGAAGGCGCGTCGCGGCGATCTCATCGTCATGGCGGGAGGCCGCGTGGGCAAGGACGGCATCCACGGCGCCACGTTCTCCTCCGAGGGCCTGCACGCGGGAAGTCCCATGGGCGCCGTGCAGATCGGCGACCCCATCACCCAGAAGAAGCTGGGTGACGCGCAGCTCGAGGCCAGGGACCGCAAGCTCTACTCGAGCGTCACCGACTGCGGCGCCGGAGGCATCTCGTGCTCCTGCGGCGAGATGGCGCTCGAGAGCGGCGGCTGCGAGGTGAACCTCGACCAGGTTCCGGTCAAGTACTCCGGCCTGGCTCCCTACGCGGTGTGGATCAGCGAGAGCCAGGAGAGGATGACGTACGCGGTGCCGCCCGCGAAGCTGGACGAGTTCCTCGAGCTCATGCGCAGCCGCGACGTGGAGGCCACGGTCGTGGGCCGCTTCACCGACTCGGGTCGCTGCGTGGTCAAGCTCGCAGGTCGGAGCGCCATGGACGTGGACCTCACGTTCCTGCACGAGGGGCTGCCGCGCATGCACCTTTCCTCCTCGTGGACGCCTCCCGAGGGCCGCGAGCCCGACTTCGAGGTGCCCGCGGACATGGGCGAGACCTTCGAGCAGCTCATGGGCAGGCTGAACCTGTGCAGCCGCGAGTACGTGGTCAGGCAGTACGACCACGAGGTCCAGGGAGGGAGCGTCATCAAGCCCCTGACGGGCGTCGAGCTGGACGTGCACAACGACGCGGCGGTCATCCGGCCCGTGCTCGGCTCGAACGAGGGGCTGGCGCTGGCGTGCGGCATCCTTCCCTGGTACGGCGACATCGACACCTACGGCATGGCCGCGGCCTGCATCGACACGGCCATCCGCGGCGTGGTGGCCGTGGGTGCGGATCCGGACGAGGTGGCGCTTCTCGACAACTTCTGCTGGTGCTCCTCGGACGAGCCGGAGCGGCTGGGCCAGCTCAAGCGCGCCGCGCAGGCGTGCTACGACTATGCCACCGCCTACGGGGCGCCCTTCATCTCGGGCAAGGACTCCATGTTCAACGACTTCAAGGGCTACGATGCCGACGGAGAGCCCCTGAAGATCTCGGTGCCGCCCACGCTCCTCGTCTCCTCCATCGCGAAGGTGCACGACGTCACGTCCTGCATCGACGTGCAGGCAATGAAGCCCGGCGATTCCGTGTACGTGATCGGGGTGACGCGCGACGAGCTGGGGGGCAGCGAGTACCTGGGCATGATGACGGGACGCAGGGCCTCGAGCCCGGGGCCCGTGGGAACGCTTCCGGCCGTGAACGCCCAGGCCTTCCTCGAGATCTACCGCGGCATGCACCGCGCGATCCGCGGGGGACTCATCGCCTCCGCGGCGAGCTGCGGCCGCGGCGGCCTGGGCGCGGCGCTGGCACGCACGGCCATGGCGGGCGGGCTGGGAATCGTGGGGGACCTGAGCCAGGCTGGCGCGTTCGGTGTCACGAGGACCGATGCGGTCCTGTTCTCCGAATCGCAGGGCCGCTTCGTCGTCACCGTGGCTCCGGACAGGAAGGACGCCTTCGAGATCGAGATGGGCGCAGCGGTGCCGCTCCAGCTCATGGGCCAGATCTCGGACGGGCCGAACATCACGCTGAGGGGGCTCGAGGGAGGCAACGTGGTGGACGTGGCAGTGGCGAGGCTCAAGGCCGCGTACAAGAAGACGCTGGACTGGTGATGTGATGGGCGCCAAACCGAGAGCACTCGTCCTGACGGGCTACGGGATCAACTGCGACCGCGAGACCCGGTTCGCCTTCGAGCTCGCCGGCGCGCTGGCCGAGCGCGTGCACGTCAACGACCTCATCGCCGACAAGACCCGGCTCGAGGGCTACCAGATCCTGGCCTTTCCGGGAGGCTTCTCGTTCGGGGACGACATCGGCTCGGGCAAGGTGCTGGCCAACAAGGTCCAGACGCATCTGGGTGATCAGGTGGCCGGCTTCATCGACGACGAAAAGCTGGTCATCGGCATCTGCAACGGGTTCCAGGTGCTTGCCAAGTACGGCCTCGTGCCCAGGCTCGACGCTCCTAAGATCCGGCAGTCCATCACGGTGACGTTCAACGACTCGGGACGCTTCGAGGACCGCTGGGTGCACGTCAAGAACACGAGCGAGAAGTGCGTGTTCACGAAGGGGATCGGCCGCCTCGACCTGCCGGTGGCCCACGGCGAGGGCAAGGTGGTCGCCGACGAGCAGACGATCCGCCGGCTCGAGGACGAGGGCTGCGCGGTCCTGCGCTACGTGGACGAGAAGGGGGAGCCCGCCGGCGGGCGCTTTGCGCTCAACCCCAACGGGTCCACCAACGACATCGCAGGGATCTGCGACTCCACGGGCCGCGTCTTCGGCCTCATGCCTCACCCCGAGCGCTATCTCTACTTCACGAACCACCCGCACTGGACGCGGATGCGCGACGAGATCCGCCGTCAGGGGGGACGCCCGCCCGAGGCAGGGGCCGGGCGGGAGATCTTCGAAAACGCCGTGGCCTATTTCAGGTAAAAGCATGGAAAAGACACCACTGTACGATCCACGCTCCGGCGTCATGCGCGTCGCGGGCTTCATGTCCGGCTCGGGCACGAACCTGAGAAGGATCCTCGAGTACGAGGGGGAGCTCGAGGCGGAGGGAGGCTGCCCCTTCCGCGTGGTCGTGATCTTCTCCGACTCGTGCAACTCGAACGCGGTGAAGATCGGCGAGGACTTCGACCGGCCCGTGATCACGCGGGACATCACCGCCTACTACAGGGTCCGGGGCCGCAAGAAGAAGGACCTCACGATACGGCCCGGCTTCGACGAGGCCACGGTGCGGGCGCTCCAGCCGTGGAAGATCTCGGTCCTCGCATTCGCCGGCTACATGTCCATCGCGAGCCCGATCCTGACCACCACCTACGTGGGCGTGAACGTGCACCCGGCCGACCTGTCCATCAAGGAGCACGGCCACAGGAAGTACGTGGGCGACCACGCCGTGCGCGACGCGATCCTGGCCGGCGAGAAGACGATCAGCGCGACAACGCACCTCGTCTCCGACGAGGTGGACGGAGGCCGACTGCTCATGATCTCGCGGCCCGTGCAGGTGCGCGTTCCGCCCGGCGCCGACCTGGGCGACGCCTCCCTGCTCGCACGCGTCGAGATCGAGAACCAGGATCGGCTCAAGGAGGCGGGCGACTGGGTCGTCTTCCCCGAGACGCTGCGCTACATGGCCGAGGGCCGCTACACCGTCGGCGAGCAGGGCAGGCTCTTCCTCGACGGCGAGGCCATCCCCGCCGGGTACAGGCTCGTTTAAGGGGGTCAGACCCCTCTACTTGAGACCCCACAGGATTGCGTGAAAGGGGTCAGACCCCACCACCTGACACTTGCTCGATCGTACGGCGAACCGGCGCCGCCGGGCAGCGCTCGGACATCCTCGGTTTCAGGATTGCGGGGGGTGGAGGAGTTGCCTAGAATGGGCGGCCTTCGAGTCCGGAGGATGAAGATGAAGGAGCACATGAGCCGCGCGAGCCTCGCCGAGGTCGACCCGTTCGTGGACGAGATCACGCTGATGGAGGCCGAGAGGCAGGAGCACAAGCTCATCCTGATCGCCTCGGAGTCCATCTGCCCGCTGGCGATCCGGCAGGTCATGTCGTCCAAGCTGACGAACCTCTATGCCGAGGGCTACCCCTCGATGAAGATGGGGAGGCTGCCCGAGGAGAGGCTCAGGGACTTCGCGGAGCACCTGTCGTACTACAGGCGGTTCTCGAACAGGCGGTACTACAAGGGAACGGAGTACGTGGACTTCATCGAGGCGCTGGGCATGGCGCGCGCGGCGAGGCTGTTCGCGAACGAGAGGGTGGGCCCCGAGTCGATTCACGCCAACATGCAGCCCCTGAGCGGCGCGGCGGCGAACAACGCCGTCTACGAGGCGTTCCTCGAGCAGGGCGATCCCGTCATGGGCATGAACCTCAGCTACGGCGGGCACCTGACGCACGGCCACGAGGTGAACCGCTCGGGCAAGCACTACGACGTGAGGGGCTACACGGTGGGGCCGGACGGCAGGCTCGACTACGAGGCCATGAAGGAGCTGGCCGTCGAGCACAGGCCGAAGCTCATCATCGCGGGCTTCAGCGCGTATCCCTGGGACGTGAACTGGAAGCAGATGCGCGAGGTGGCCGACGCCGTGCCTGGCAGGCCCGCCATTCTGCTGGCCGACATCGCGCACACCGCGGGCCTGGTGGCGGCCGGCGTGCTCGACAACCCGGTGGGCTGGGCCGACGTGGTGAGCTTCACGACGCACAAGAGCCTGTGCGGGCCGCGCGGGGCCATGATCCTGACGACGGACCCGCGCAAGGCCAAGAAGATCGAGATGGCCGTGTTCCCCGGCGAGCAGGGCGGGCCGCACGTGCACCAGATGGCGGGCAAGGCCGTGGCTCTCGGGCTCGCCATGACCGACGAGTTTCGCACCCTGATGCAGGCGGTCAAGGACAACGCGGCGGCCCTTGCCGAGGGGTTCGTGGAGGAGGGCCTGCCGCTGGCGTACGGCGGCACCAACACCCACCTCGTGCTCCTCGACCTGCGCAAGGTCAAGACGGGCGGGAAGATCCGGCTCACCGGCGAGATCGCCTCCCGGATCCTGGACCTGTGCGGCATCACCTGCAACAAGAACACCATTGGAGGCGACACGAACGCCGTGCACCCGAGCGCGGTGCGCTTCGGCACGGTGTGGGCCACGCAGAGGGGGCTCGAGCCGGGCCACATGAAGAGGCTCGCAGGGATCGTGGCCAGGGTGCTGGGCGGCCTCAAGGTCTTCGAGTACATCGGCTCGGGCGGCAGTCACGTGGGCCGGTCGAAGATCGACCCGGCCATCATCACCGGCGCGCGCAAGGGCCTCGCACGCATCCTGGTCGACGCGAAGGTGATCCGTCCCGAGAACGCCCGGCAGGTGGGCTACCCCCACTTCACGCCCGACCCGGACGCCGGGCCGAGCCACTCGCCGCTCGAGGCGTTTCACGTGAAGGCCGGTGCGGAGCTCGGGGAGAAGAGGCGCTGGATCGTGCCCCTGCACTTCGGCGACCCGGAGGCCGAGGTCAAGGCCGTCAGGACGGCCTGCGCCGTGTTCGACGAGGACCACGCCACGGTGCTCGAGGTGCGCGGCGAGCGCGCGGCGCTCATGCTGCACCACGCCACGACCTCCGACATCGACGGGCTCGAGCCCGGCCAGAGCCGCGCGGCGCTCATGCTCGACGACGACGGCCGCCAGATGGCGCGCGTCATCGTGTTGAGGCACCCTCGAGACGAGCTGGGGCGCGAGAGGTTCTGGGTCAAGGCCAGGGGCGATGCGCGCGAGATCCTCGCCGAATGGCTGAGGGATCTGAGCGACGGCTACATCCTGCTCGATGACGACATCCACACCAAGGCCTACGGGCCGGCCGCCGTCGACGACCTGGGAAGCCCGAACCCGGGGGGCGCGTATCTCACCGTGGTCTCGCTCAAGGGCAAGACGAGCGGCGCGGTCGCGGCCAGCGCATTCGCCGAGGTGAAGGGGCTGAAGCGCGGGAGCTTCCTCGAGATGAAGGACGGAGGCGTCGCGCTCCGCCGTCCGGCCGGAACGCACGACGGCTTCGAGTTCATCGTGCCGGCCGCAGGGGCCGAGGTTCTGTGGTCGAAGCTCGTCGAGGCCGGGGCGAAACCGGCAGGCCAGATCGCGTACGACAAGCTCGGCGAGGGCGTGTCGGACGATCCTCTCGTGCACGCCGACAGGCCCTGGTTCGTGGGGCAGAAGGCGTGGAGCTTCAAGAAGGGCGGCGCCGAGGGCAAGCAGGAGTGGACCTACGAGCCTCCGGACCTCGAGCCCAGGAAGACGTGCCTGTACGATAAGCACGTCGCGCTCGCGAAGAAGAGCCGGATGATCCCGTTCGCGGGCTGGATCATGCCCACCTGGTACTCGTCCATCGCCGAGGAGCACCAGGCCGTGCGCGAGGCGGCGGGGCTGTTCGACGTCTCGCACATGGGCGTGCTCGACTTCAGGGGCAGCGGCGCCGAGGAGTTCCTCGACATCATGACCACGGCCTACGTGCCCCGGCTCAAGCCGGGCCAGGCGCGCTACACGTACCTGCTCGACCCCCGGGGCCGCGTGATCGACGACATCCTGATCTACCGCAAGGCGGCCGAGGACTTCATGCTCATCGTCAACGCGGCAAACGCCGAGGAGGACGAGGCGTGGTTCCGCGCCGCGGCGACCGGGAAGTACGTGCTCGATCCGGAGCGGCCGTGGATCGCGCCGCAGGGCGAGATCGCGATCCGCAACCTCAAGGACCCCTCGTGCGGTGACGATCAGAGGGTCGACCTGGCCCTGCAGGGCCCCCGCAGCCTCGACATCCTGGACGAGGTGGTCATGGACGCCGACTTTCGCGAGCGCATCCACGCGCTTGGCCGGTTCGAGTTCACCGAGGGCGAGGTCTTCGGCATGCCTCTCGTGGTTGCCGCGACGGGATACACGGGCGAGGAGGTCGGCTTCGAGCTCGTGACGCACCCGGACGGGGCGCCCAGGCTCTGGGACATGCTGATCCAGGAGGGCGAGCGCTTCGGGCTCAGGCCCACGGCCCTGGGCGCTCGCGACACCACGCGCACCGAGGCCGGCCTGCCGCTGCACGGCCACGAGCTGGCCGGGGAGCTGGACGTCAATCCCGTGGAGGCGGGCTACGGCTCGTTCGTCAAGCTGCACAAGCCGTTCTTCGTGGGCAGGAGGGCCATGGTCGAGGCCGCGACGAAGCGCGACCGCGAGATCGT
>JAFDER010000464.1 GCA_019310245.1 Deltaproteobacteria bacterium | reverse complement strand
CGATAGGCGACACCGAGCGCGTCGAGCACGGCCTGGAGGCGCTCGGGATGCCAGTGGACATCGTGCTGGCCACGGGGGAGCACCCGCTGGAGATCATCGTCGAGGACCTCCACGTCCCGGCCCGGGTCAAGACGCACAGGCCGTTTCGCCTGCGGGCGTCGCTGTACGCCTCCGAGAAGATGGACGAGGTGTCGATCACGCTCCTGCACACCGGCCCGAACGGGAAGGAGGAGACGGTCGAGGAGCTCGTCGAGTCCCTGGAGGAGGGGGATGCGAGCCTCACCTTCACCACCCAGGTCAAGGCGGAGGGAGAGCACCTGTTCAGGGTGGAGGTCGACGTGACCAAGGGCGACGACGCCTTCCCGGAGAACAACTTCTTCGAGGCCGCGACCGAGGCGGCCGGACCGCCCATTGTGCTGTACGTGGAGGGCGAGCCGGCGCGCGGCGGGCACCTCAAGTCGGCCCTCCAGACGGCCGGATTCGAGGTCGACCTGCGCGGTGCGGGAGGCATTCCCGCCAGCGCGGAAGAGCTGGCCGACTTCACCGCGGTCATCGTCAGCGACGTACCGAAATCGAAGTTCGGAGGCGGGAAGATCTCGGCGGTGAAGAGCTACGTGAAGGTGGGCGGCGTGTTCATCTTCGCGGGAGGCAAGAAGAGCTACCAGATGGGCGGATATCGCGGCAGCGCGCTCGAGTCGTTCCTGCCGGTCACCCTGGACGTGCCGACGGACGTGGAGAAGACGTCCGCGGCCGTCATCCTCGTCATCGACACGTCCGGGAGCATGTCCGGCTCGCCCATCGTGATGGCGCGAGAGGCCGCCAAGGCGTCCGTGGCCGTGCTCCAGCCCGACGACCTCGTCGAGGTCATCAGCTTCGACTCGAAGCCGCGGCGTCTGTTCATGATGCAGAAGGCCAAGAACCAGATGATGATCAACTCCTTCATCTCCAAGCTGCGATCGGGTGGAGGAACGGACATCGTCAAGGCGCTCGACCTCGCCTACAGGGACATCTCCCCGGTGCAGGCGAAGAAGAAGCACATCGTCCTGTTGACGGACGGGCAGAGCTCGACGGCCGGTGTGGAGGCGATCCTGCAGAACGCATCGAGCGAGGGCATCACGATCTCGACGATCGGCCTGGGCGCGAGCGTCCAGCGCAGCTTCCTCGAGAAGATCGCAAACGCGACGGGAGGCAAGGCCTCGTTCACGAACAACGCCAAGAACCTGCCCCGGCTCTTCATGCGCGAGATGCGCATCGTGACGCCGGCCGCCGTGGTGGAAGGCGTCATGAAGGTCAAGGTGGGCAAGAAGGCGCCCTTCCTGTCCAAGATCCAGGGAGGCTTCCCGTACCTGCGCGGATACAACCTCACCACCGCGCGCGGAGGAAGCGCGGCGCCGGTCCTGCTCAGCGACAGGGGCGACCCCGTGCTCGCGATGTGGAAGCAGGGCAAGGGATGGAGCGTGGCGTTCACGTCGGACGTGAAGGCCAGGTGGGCGTCGCCGTGGGTCAAGTGGAAGGGGTACGCAAAGTTCTGGAACGCTCTCATCCGCAGCCTGATCAAGGCCGAGAAGAAGACGGACGAGGTGCACAACCTGGAGTTCGTCCGGGAAGGTCGGATGGTCACGGCCACGGCCGACCTGGTGGACCGGGACACGGGCGTGTTCATCGACGACATGGCCGCCACCCTCACCGTCAAGCCGTTCGGCGGCGAGGCGGTCGCCGAGGTCGCGATGAACCAGGTCGCGCCGGGCCGCTACGAGGCGAGCTTCCTCGCGGAGGCCTACGGCACCTATCTCGCGCAGGCCACGTTCACCTCGCCCGAGCAGGCGCCGCAGACGGCTGCCGGATCGCTGCGCCTGCCCTACCCGGCCGAGTACCGCCACATCGGCATCGACAGGGCGATGCTCAGGTCCTTCGTGGCCGCATCCGGCGGACGCCTCGATCCCGGACCCGAGGATCTGTGGAAGGAGGAGGAGAAACTCAGGGCGATGATTGCCTTCTGGCCCTGGGCGCTCCTGGCGTTCCTGGTCCTCTTGCCGATCGATCTCGCCGTGCGCAGGCTCAATTTCAGGTAGCCGTCGTTGCGGCGATCAAGCCCCTATCCCGGTAGAAACTTCTCGACCGTTCGCGGCGATTCATCGGGGAACCCATTGCGGATGCATAGGAATGATGCATAATGATATGCATGAGAACCACGCTCGACATCGACGCAGGCCTGCTCGAGGAGGCCATGCAGGTCACGGGGATCACGACCAAGCGGGTGGTCATCGAGGAAGGGCTCAGACTCCTCGTGCAGAAAGCGGCGCGCAGCCGGCTCGCGTCCCTCACGGGCACCGTTCCCGACGCGTGGGCGCCCACGAGGCGGAGGCAGAAGGGCGGCCGATGATCCTCGTCGACACCTGCGTTTGGGTGGAAAGACTGAGAGGCGGACGCAAGGCACGAGACCTGACCGCCCTGCTGGACGAGGATCGCGTCCTCATCCACCCGTGGATCGTCGGAGAGCTCGCCCTCGGTCATCTCGGAGCCGGGCGACGCGGCATATTACGGGACCTCGGGATGCTGCCCGAGGTCAAGCACGTCAAGCACGACGAGGTGATGGAGATGATCGAGGCCCGATCCCTGAGCGGCTCTGGGATCGGCTGGGTGGACGCGCATCTGCTCGCGTCCGCCCTGGTGTCCGGGGCGCTCGTGTGGACGTTCGATCGGATCCTGGAGCAGGCTGCTCGAACTCTCGATATCTCGTTCGGATGAATTGGACACCCGTTCGTGTTCGCGCCCAAGCCGGGCCAGTAGCCCGGAAAGTTCACTCACCGATATCACTCCTGACTGACCAGCCGATCCCGAGTGCATGGTGATAGGCGTCCGCTTGCTGTAAAATGTCCCATCCGCCGTACGGGAGTGCAGATGGAATTCGATCCTGGCAGTGCTCATGACTGGATGATGCTGGGGCTGTCAATCGCGATCTTTCTTGTCATGATCGCGATGGCGAGGATCATCCTGCCCGTTTTTCTCGAACAGGGAATGACCTGGGGTACGAACATCCGGGAAATACTGGAGGCTTTCCGCATCGAGCTTCGACCCCCGGAGC
>JAFDER010000463.1 GCA_019310245.1 Deltaproteobacteria bacterium | reverse complement strand
GATCAGTGAAGCGGGAATGTGAGCTGCCCGGACATCACTCGCAGCCGATCCGGCTCGTGATCACCACCACGTCATCGAACCAGACGCGGTTCGAGTGACCATCTGCATCGTCTGTGGTGATGTAGTGCTGCAGGCCCACGCGGTTGAGCTGGAGGTCGGGATCGATCCTCCAGAGGAACTCCTCGACACGGTCGACCGGCGCCCCGTTCACCCAGTAGGCCATCACCCCGTCGTGCTCGTCGGGCGTGTTGGCCTGCAGCATCATCTCGAGGCAGAACCACTCCCCCACGGGCAGGCTGAATGCGGGGTCGGGACGGTAGGCGTCTCCCCAGCAGCACTGCAAGCCATCGTCGCAGGTGGGCATGCCGATGTCCGCGCAGTGCGCGCAGTTCTCCGTCACCCAATCCACTCCCATGTAGTCCACGCAGCCGGAGCTGCAGGACATGGCCGGATGGTAGGTGTAGAAGAACGTCTCGTGCGTGTCGCGCTCGAAGTCCACCGTGGTGGACATCCTGTACCTTCCCACGGGCAGGCAGCCCGACGCACCCAGCGACCAGAACTGGTCTGGCTGGGATCCGCCGATGAAGAGGAAGTGGTGCGCCTGCCTGTGGTCCTCTGCGAACCGGATCCATGAGCGGAAGTAGAGCGTCTCGTGGCCCTCGAGGTCGCAGGGCGACGTCTGCTCGTCACCCACGCAGTCCCGCCACGAGAGCTCGCCGCCGCGGTATCCCGAGCTCTCGGCGGCGGGCATGTGCAAGGCCCAGTCGCCTCCGTGGACAACGTCTGCGTCCATGTCCAGCCGGCCCCGGTCGTCGACGCCGATGTTCCTGTTCCACTCGCTGGCATCGTACCAGCCCGCGAAGTCTCCCTCGTGGTCGGCGTAGCCCTCGAAGTCCTCGCACAGAAGCCAGTCGGGATGCGGGCTGTCGCAGTCGTGCCCCGGCATCACCTCGGTGCCCGGGTCGCTCGTGTCCACCGCGGCATCGACGGGGCTGTCGTCGGTCGCCGCGTCCGTCTCCTGCCCGACACTGCCACCGCACCCGGCCATCATGGCGCTCAAGACAAGCCAAGATGAGATTCTCGTCATGTTCCCTCCTGGTGCCTTGTCACCGAGACCGAGTCGTCGAAGAAGCCCTCTCAGCTCACGAGGCTGCATCCACATCCGTTCTCGAGGGTGATCCCGTCGCTCGGGGGAGCCGCGTCATCTTCCGCGTCGTGCACATCATCGACGTCCGTGGAGGCGTCGGGCACGTCCTCTGCCGGGTCGTCTGCCGGCGCAGCGATGACCGTGATGTAGTCCTCTCTCGTGACGGAGTCCCTTCCCGATGGCCCCGTGATATCGAGAGTGACGGAGAAGATCCCCTCTTCACGGTAGACGTGATCCGGGTCGCGGCCGCCTCCTGTGTCACCGTCGCCAAAATCCCACTCCGAATTGGTGACGGTTCCCGTGGAGGTGTTCGTGAACTGCACGGTCAGGGGCGCCATGCCCGTGGTGGGCTCGGCCTCGAAACCGGCTCCCGGTGCCATGGCGATCACGTCGATGTCGACGTATGACCTCGCCTCCACCATGCCGCCCTCGACGACGATGGAGGCGCCCCAGGCCCCTGGCCTCGTGAGCGTCTCCGGGTCGATCGTGGCGGTGAGAAGCACCGTCTCGCCCGGCATCATGGAGGACCCGCTTACCGGGACCACCGAGAACCAGCCGGTGCCGGGATCGGGCGAGGCGGTCCAGTCGAGCATCCTGCCTCCACAGTTTGTCATGGTGGCGGTGACGCTCACGAGCTCCCCTCCGCTCATCACCTCCACGTCCTGCCTGTGCGGATCGAGGCAGGGATGGCCGGGGATGATGGACGTGGACACCGTCATGTAGGCCTTGCGACGGTCCAGGCAGCCCTCGCTGCGACGGATCTCGAAGTAGCCTCCGTCCCCCCACGACGTTCCCCATGAGTTCTTGCAGATCCAGGAGCTGTGGGCATCGTCCCAGCCGACTATCGTGACGGCATGGGAGCCCTCCTCGGCCCCGGTCACGTGCGTGTAGACCCCGCCCGTGTAGGCCAGGAAGTCGCCGTAGACGTCCATGGACGCGACGAGCGGCCCGCGCACCAGCAGGTCCTTGATGGCGCCCGTCGAGGTGTCTGACCATCCCCAGCTCGAGATCCGCAGGGTACGCGACGCCCAGTCCGAGCACCTGAGGCCGCAGGCGGTCTCGCTCGCGGTGTAGGGGTAGCACGCATCGTCCGGCACTCCCGTGGATCGCAGGTAGTCGAGGGCGTCGTCGATGCGTCCCCCGTCGCAGCCCATGGACGTGCACGAGACGAGCTGCTGCTCGCACAGATCGAGATCCACCCACGGGTCTCCGATGACGATGTTGTACTGGCCCTCCATGGCCGCCAGCGTGGAAAACGCCACGCAGGCGCCGCACATGCCCTGGTCGCCCACGTCCGTCAGCCAGTTCTCCCCGTCGTAGTCGCTCCAGCTGAAGCGGGACAGGCTCGGGTCAGGATCGGGCGGTAGTGGTGGAGGCAGAGGCTCGTCCGCGGGTTCCACCGGGATCCCATCCAGCGGCTCCACCTCCGGGAACATCAGATCCAGCTCCTCGCGGGTCATCTCGGTCAAGGGCGTCGGACCCGCGGTCCACTGCGCCCCGGCCTCGACGATGGCCCTCTGGATGGCCGAGACGTCGACGGCCTTCTCCGCACCCGCCGGCGATGACGCCAGGGCGCACACAAAGAGCACGGCTCCCACGGGGAACCTCATCCTGGCGCTGGTGTTCGACATGCCGCGTACCAGGCGAAGCTTACTCCCGAATCCTCATCCATGGCAACTGACGTGGATCAGGGCAGATCCGTGTACGAGAAGGTCCTGTCGAAGAGGACCTCCTCGGTCCTGGCGTCGATGAACGTGATGTGTACCGTGTCGGACTCGGGATCGAAGGTCATGATCGTGGCGTTGGGCTCGCCGTAGAAGAACAGGAACTGGCGGGTGGGCGCGATCTCCTCGCGCCCGATGCCCGCGTTGTAGGAGATCCACAGCGGGTTGTTGCCCTGGCCTGCGGGCCCCATGTTGATCTCCCACATGTACATGTG
>JAFDER010000462.1 GCA_019310245.1 Deltaproteobacteria bacterium | reverse complement strand
ACCCTTTCGCCCGAGGTAAGGGAGCGCATCGAGAACGCGATGCGCGAGGCGCATGAGCCCGAAAAATGCTGAACCTCGACCGTGCTTGCCTAACAAAACGTGTATTTCCGAGATATGTTAGGCAAGCGTGGGCAGGGCTTGCACTACAAAATGAGCCGAACTTGACTTTGTAGTGCAAGGAGAGTGACTCCCATTACTTCCAGTAGAGGAGTAGGGACTTCTGCTCGCTCTTCTCGTCGTCGGAGCGCGCGACGTGGACGGGGCGGCCGGAGACCGGATCGTGGCCGGTGTGGTACATCGAAGCGGCCAGGGTCATGGGGGCCGGCACGAACTCCTGGACCTGGCGGGGGCGCAGGTTGCGCTCCTGGAGCCAGTCCCTGGCACGGCGCATCTCGTCGAGGCTGCACCCGGGATGGCCGCTCATCAGATAGGGAACGAGGTACTGCTTCTTGCCCGCCTTCATGCTCGCCTTCGCGAAACGCTGCGCGAACCGATCGTAGACCTCGACGGGGTGCTTGCGCATCACCTTCAAGACGTCCGGGTGCGCGTGCTCGGGAGCAACGGAGAGCTGTCCGCCCACGTGGTGGGCCGCGAGCGCCTCGATGTAGCCGGGGGCCTTCAGGGCCACGTCCATCCTCACTCCCGAGTTGACGAAGGCACGCTTGACGCCCGGGGCCTCCCGCACGGCCCGCATGAGATCGAGCAGCGGTCCGGGATCGGTGACAAGGTGCTTGCACAGCCGCGGGTGCAGGCACGACGTGCGGCGGCAGGTCTCCTGCTTCTCTCTCGGTCCGCAGCCCGTGGCGTAAAGGTTAGCCGTGGGGCCGCCGAGATCGGAGATGTTGCCCTTGAACCCGGGGGTGAGGCAGATCTGCTCGACCTCCGCGAGCACGCTCCCGGCCGAGCGGCACTGCACGATGCGACCCTGGTGCAGCGACAGGGCGCAGAACGCGCAGCCGCCGTAGCAGCCGCGCATGATGGTGATCGAGTCGCGCACCATGTCGTAGGCGGGGACGGGGTCGTCGTATCCGGGGTGTGGCTGGCGCGCGAAGGGCAGTGCGTACAGTTCGTCGAGAAACGCGGTCGCGAGCGGCGGGGCCGGGGCGTTGACCAGCACTCCGGAGCGGCCGTGGCGCTGGACGAGATCGCGTGCGTTGTGCGGGTTGGTCTCCTCGTAGATCATCCGGGTCATCTGCGAGAAGCTCTCCCTCGAGTCCCGCACCTCGTCCACCGACGGCAGCACCACGGCGAACCCGTCGCCCGGTTCCCGCGACGGGCAGGACTCGTAGGCCGTCATCTGATCGCGGTCCAGCCTCACGGCCGTGCCCGGGACGTCGGTGATGGTGGACAGATCCTCGCCGCTCTCGAGCCGGCCAGCGATCGTGATGGCCGCCTGCTCGCCCATGCCGTAGACGAGGATGTCCGCGCCCGAGTCCACGAGCACCGAGCCGCGCACCGAGTCGCTCCAGTAGTCGTAGTGCGCGAGCCTGCGCAGCGAGGCCTCGATGCCTCCCAGCACCACGGGCACCCCGGGCCAGGCCTCCCGGATGCGCTGGGTGTAGAGGATGGTGGCCCGGTCCGGCCGCAGCCCCGCGCGTCCTGCCGGAGAGTAGCTGTCGTCGGATCGGCGGCGCCTGCGCGACGTGTACCCGCAGATCATGGAGTCCATGTTCCCCGAGCTCACGCCGAAGAACAGCCGGGGCCTGCCGAGCCTGCGGAAGTCGTCGGCGCCGTGCCAGTCGGGCTGTGCGAGGACCCCCACGCGGTACCCCCTCGACTCCAGCGCTCTGGCCACCAGCACTGGCCCGAAGGACGGATGGTCCACGTACGCGTCCCCCGTGACGATCACGACGTCCAGCTCGTCCCAGCCGTGATCAGAGCGGGCCTGCCGGGAGGTCGTGGGCAGGAACCGCTCGCGGGGGAGCTTTCGGGGGCGCTTGGGCATCGGGGGAGGATAGGGCCGGGGCTCCGGGACCGCAACCACGGAACCTGTGACTCACTCCCAGCCGTCGGAGGAGGTCGCCTCTCCCCACGTGGTCGGGTCGTCGAGGTCCGCGCCGGTGGGCCAGAACGCCCACTCGGCGCTCGTGTCCGTGACGTCGAACCCGATGCCCAGCGTCCGTCCCGCACCCGGCACGAGTCCGATCTTTGCATGGGAGACCCTCATCTCCACGACACCGGATGTGAGCGGAAAGTTGTTGGCCTCCCAGCCCGTTGCAGATGACGTGCACGTGGACCAGTCGTTGGGCCGTCCTTCGCCCTCGCAGTCGTTGTACGAGGCGTGCAGCCACCAGTCGTCCGCTCCCCATGACGCCGTGGAGTCGTTCTGCACGTCCAGCAGGACCTCGGGGTAGCGCTCGTCCATGCCGTCCACCAGCCCGGTGAACGCGAAGTACAGGTCCGAGGGGCCGTGCATGAACAGCACGGTGACCGTCCAGCCCGGCCTCACCTCGATGGTCACGCTGGAGGCATCGTCCCACTCGCCCGGGCCGAGCGTGCCGTCTATCGTCGGCGGTGTGCCGGAGGTGATGTCGATCGCGTCATCAGGTCCAGGCTCCCCGGCACCGTCGATCGTCTCGTCACCCGTGTCGCTGCCGGTGTCGGACGGCGGGTCAGCGGCCGCCTCGGGTGCGATGTCCGGGGTGGAGTCCGCGGTGGTGTCCACGTCGGTGTCGGAGCCCGAGTCGGCGGCCCCGCCGCCCGGACCGCACCCGGCCCACAGGCCGGCCGCGAGCACCGAAAGGAGCGTGCGCATCATCTCTTGCCTTCCTCTTTGCCTAGCATACCCGAGAGCGCGGGCCGGCGCACTCCGCAAGCAGGTATCTGGTTCCTGACGATTGCTCGGAGCGAAAGTGGGGGACTCGAGTCCATGTCAGTATCAGCTGCTACAAGCACGGTTGCGGTCGAGTGTTGCTGTGCTACCGTCGTGTCATGCGCCTTTCCGCGCTCGTCGCAGCCCTGTTCACCCTGCTTCTGCCGCATCTCTGCCACGGGCAGGATGGGGTCGAGCTCGTTCTGGGTCTGGAATGCCCGCAGGGCGGGTTCACGGCGGAGGGAGCCGTGGACTGCGACGAGCTCGCTGCAGCGAT
>JAFDER010000461.1 GCA_019310245.1 Deltaproteobacteria bacterium | reverse complement strand
TGGAGATGAGGGCCGCAGCCGCGAGCACGGCGAGCACGCCTCCCGACCCGGAAAACACCACCACGATCATCTTCTTCGTCATCTTCTTCATCGGCTGCCTGCTTCCCAGTCGTATGAGGTCGCTACGCTATTGCCTCAATCTGCTATATTGGGGCAGGGAGGTCCAGATGCAGAGAACGTGCGCTCTCCTGGCGATCGCCGCGCTCGCGGGCTGCGGCTCGCCGGGCTCGACGGGAGACGGGACGTCGGACTCGAGCTGGGAGCCTCCGCCCGGACCGGACGCCGTGGCCGACCTGCACTACAACCCCTGGGAGATCGTACCGAGCGCCGACATCCCGGCGCCGCGCGGACTGATCCTGCGCCGCGGCATCATCCACGCACACTCGCCCTACTCCCACGACGCGTGCGACGGCGAGCCGTTCGTGGACGGCGAGCGCAACGAGCAGTGCTTCGAGGAGCTCCGCGAGGCCCTGTGCACGACGGAGCAGGACTTCATCTTCCTGACGGACCACGACGACCTCTTCGCGGACCACGAGTATCCCGCCGTCCTGCTCTACAAGGACGGCGACACGCTGATCGAGCGCGGCGGCCTGCCCGTTGCCAACACGATGGACTGCGGGGGACGCGGCGTCATCATCGCCGCGGGGACCGAGTCCGGCACCATGCCGATCGGCCTCGAGCACCACATCGGGGACACGCCTGAGGAGCGCAATGCCGCCTACAACGACGTCACGCGCGACGGCGTCCAGGCGTACAGGGACGCCGGCGCCCTGGCCTTCGTCCAGCACGCGGAGGGCTGGGAGCTCGACACCCTGATCGAGCTGGAGCTCGACGGGATCGAGATCTACAACCTGCACTACAACATGATGGACGCGCTCGACGTCGTGGTCCTCATGCTCATCGACTCGAACGACCGCCCCTGGCGCGTGCCCGTTCCCGAGCTCGGATTCATCCCGCTGTGGCGCGAGAACGTGGTGGACATCGAGCACTGGTCCCACCTGCTCATGATCAGGCGGCAGGTGGGCATCCTGGCGACCGACGTGCACCGAAACACGCTGAGCGGAGAGAGCATGGACGGGGAGCGCTACGACTCGTACCGCCGCATGATGCGCTGGTTCTCGAACTACGTCCTCCTGCCGGCCGGCCCCGTCGACGACGCCGCTCTCAAGCAGGCGATCGGTCACGGCCGGCTGTACGGCGCCTTCGACAGCTTCGGATATCCCACGGGGTTCGATTTCCACGCGCGAGTGGGCAGCACCGTCTACGAGATGGGAGACGACGTGCCGGCGGGAGAGAGCGTCGAGCTCGTGCTCTCCATCCCCGACGTCATGCACCTCGATCCGGCCGGGCCGCAGGCCCTCATCCGCGGCCGGATCCTCCGGGCGAACGACGGCGAGTGGGACGAGGTCGCGGAGGGAACGGAGGATCTCTCGTACGGGGCCAGCCCGGGGGTCTACCGGGCGGAGGTGCTCATCATCCCCGAGCACGTGCGCCTGTGGATGGGCACCCTCGCCGACGAGTACCTCGCAGACGAGAAGGTGTGGGTCTACTCCAACCCGATCTACGTGGCCGTCGCTTACTGAAGATCCCTGGGTCCTGAGCCTCGGAGGCCTCTCACCGGCCCCGCATCACTCGCAGGAGCCGAAGATGGAGAGGTAGATCTCGGTGGAGCCGTGTCGGGCGTCCTTCCAGCCCACGGCGATCTCGCCGTCCGTGCCGGCGACCGCGGGGTACCCGGACTCGAAGCCGTCATCGGCCGTGACCGCGATGGGAGCGGCCGGCGTGCCGTCCGCGGCCACGACGGCGATCTCGATCTCGGTCGCGGCGCCGCCGGAGGCGGTCCAGCCGAGTGTGTAGGCGGAGCCGTTCCACGCGATGGGCGGGAACTCGAACGTGGCGGGAGAGCTCGAGACCTGCACGTCCGTGCCCACCTTGGCTCCTCCGGCGGAGATCCTGCCGAAGTACACGTCCCACGCACCGTCCGTGTCCCCGGACTCGCTGTACATCCACGCCGCGCCGTACTCGCTTCCCGTCCAGACCAGCGAACGCGAGAGGCTCGAGGAGGAGTCGGTCTCGGTCACGGCGAGCGTGGACCCGACGATGGACCCATCCGCTGCCAGGCGCGTGAAGTGGATGTCGGGCGGGCCGGAGACGTACTCGTGCCACAGCAGGCCGTACTCCGAGCCGCTCCACGCGAGGTCGGCCAGCTTCTCGTTGTCCCCGGCGAACGGCACGTGCACGTCCGCGCCGATCTTCGCACCGTCCGGAGCGTAGCGCGCGAAGTAGATCTCGGTGTTGTCCGAGCTCGCCCTGTAGTCGCTCCACCCGATGCCGAACTCGCTGTCCGCCCACGCAATAGCGGGCCCCAGCATGAGCGACGTCTCGCCGGTGACCTGGCTCTCGGTCCCCGTGACCGTGCCGTCCGCCCCCATCCTGGCCATGAGCACGCGCATGGAGCTGTCTGCGCCGAACACGGCCAGCCAGACCGCCGCGTACTCGCTCCCCGTCCAGGCGAGATCGATCTGGGCCAGGGGGAAGTGATCGCTGCCCTCGGAGATCTGGACGGGGCTGCCCACGACGGCGCCTGCCGCGGAGACGCGTGCGAACTGGACCGTTGTCGCACCGATCACCCCGTCCAGCCACGCCACGCCGATCTCGCTGCCAGTCCACGCAAGGGCCGGGATCTCCGAGTCGCCGGTCGTGTCCGAGACGCGCGTCCCGGCCGCCACGGTGGAGACGCCCAGCGGCGTGAAGACGCACGCATCCGTCGCCTCGTCGCACGCGTCGCGCGTGCACTCGTCCGAGTCGTCGCAGATCACCTCGTCGCCCGGGGCGCACGCGCCGTCGACGCACGTCTCCTCCCCGTCGCAGTAATCGCCGTTGTCGCAATCCCCGTCCACGGTGCAGGGTCCGTCGGGCGCCGCGTCCGCCGCGTCGTCCATGTCGTCGACCGCATCCACCGCATCGGCTGCATCGACGTCGTCCGCCGCATCGGCGTCGGCCCCGGCATCCCCTGTCGGATCGGAGCCTCCACCGCACGAGCAGGCCAGGACGAGAACGATGGGGACGGCGAGAAGCCGTTTACACATGC
>JAFDER010000460.1 GCA_019310245.1 Deltaproteobacteria bacterium | reverse complement strand
TGGTGGTGGACGGCGGCGTGCCCACCGCGCCGAACAACGAGCTCTACGTCCTGACCGATGGCTGTGATCCGAGCACCTGCACCCGGACCGGCGCCACGAGCGTGACGGTCACGGGCGTGCTCTCCATGGTGCGTGTGCACGTGGCGGTGGAATCCGTGAGCGGTGGGGCCTTCTACGCCGTGCAGGCCACATGTTCGTGAGGGAAGACAATGAGCGAGGTGAGCGAATGCAACGCTTGATCGAAAGGACCGGGGGCCTCGCCCCTCTCGCGCTCGCGGCCCTCGTGGCCTCGTGCGCGGGCGGTCCCGCCTCTCCGGGCTCGCAGGACGAGCCCGAGCCTCCCGGCGGTCCCCTCGTCTTCTTCGAGGAGTCGTGCTGCGAGGACGATGTGGTCTGCCAGGACGGCAACTGGTGCACCGGCATCGAGACCTGCGACTGCTGGGGCGAGTGCGGCCCCGGGGAGCCTCCCTGCCTGCACGACCTGGGCGACCCCTGCCTGGTCTACGCGTCGCCCGCGTGCGCCATCGACCGCATCGATCCGCCGGGCGTGGGCTACGGCATGGGCCACTGCGAGATCGAGAACATCTGCGACTGCACGATCGACGCGGACTGCGACGACGGCCTGTGGTGCAACGGCGACGAGATCTGCGTCGCGGGAAGGTGCGTCTTCGGCGTGGACCGGTGCACGGCCGCGTGCGAGACGTGCAACGAGCTGACGGATTCGTGCGACGCCATGCTGGGCGGCTCGTGCGGTGTCGTGGGCGACTGCTGCGGCGATCCGGGAGACTGCATCGTGTGGACCTGCGTGGGCGGCGCCTGCGTGGCCGAGCCCGTGGTCTGCGACGACGGGCTCGTGTGCACCTCGGACGTGTGCAACCCGCTCGACGACTCGTGCTCGAACACCCTGATCCCGGGCTGGTGCCTGATCGCCGGCGTGTGCTACGCGAACGGGACCCTCAACCCGGCCAACTCCTGCGAGCAGTGCGACTCGGCGACGAGCACCTCGGCCTGGACGCCCATCGCCGTTCCGCCCAACGATCTCTGCGGCGGGCTCATCAACATCCCCGTGGGGAGCAGCCTGGACGGGGACACGCGCTGCGCCAACCCGGACTACGTGGACGCCGGGCCGTGCGGCCGGAGGGCGAACGCGAACGACGTGACCTACGACTTCGACTTCACCACGGGAACCGATTACCAGCTCTACCATTACAGGGTCTCGGAGAGCGGGAGCGGCACCGCGCCGCACCCCGATCCCCACGTCTACGCGCGCATCACCTGCGGCGACGGGAGCGCCGGAGCGGAGTGGCGGTGCAACGACGACTGCTGGAACGGGTTCTTCGGGACCAATTACTCGACGGGGTGCGGCCCGGATCCCGCTCTGAGCGGCGTGGTCGTTGTCAATCCCGTACCCGTGGATTTCTCGCAGAACACCTCGGTGATCGCGGACGGCGAGGCCGTGACGCGCGGGACGATCACGACGAGCGTGACGCGCGAGAACCACGACAACAACGACTGCCGGGGCTCGAGCGCGTACCACGCCTCTCCGAACATGTTCCCCGGCGCGCAGCCTGCGGTAGCCCAGGACGTGACGTGGAGGGGCAACAACGTGGGCTACGGCAATGTCGCCGGGGTCGCGCCCTCGTGCGGCGGCGCGGTGGACAACGAGGCCATCTGGCGCGTGTCCACCCCCGGGACGCCTCCGGTGCACTTCTTCTACGACGAGCTGGCGATCCAGTACGACGGCAGCGGCGCCACGAACGCGTTCGACGGCGTGCTGCAGCTGATGGGTCCGGACGGGTCGGTGGCGAGCTGCACGGACGCGGCCAACGCGGGCTGCAGCCACTACTCCGGCCTGGGGCCGGCGTCCATCGTGATGGGATCGCTCGGCATGACCCGCAACGGCTGGCTCGTGCTGGGCTCGGCGAGCAGGGAGGGCCAGTACGAGCTCGAAGCCATGATCGCCCGGCCTCAGTTCCAGGGCATGGACCAGTGGTTCAACCCCCTCAGGCCGGCGTCCAGTGGAGGCGGGAACTTCGACCTCGAGTGCACTCGGCTCGACTTCGCGCCTGACGCGAGCGCCACCACGGGCTACGCGGTGACCATGACGCCCACGGGTTGCGGGTGGGCCGTCGATCCTGCCGGCGCTCCGGGCAACGTGGTGTGGGAGCAGCTCACCATCCCATGGAACTACGACGACTGCTCGGTGAACTACCCGATCGGGTTCAACTTCCTCTGGGGCGAGACCTTCTACACCCGCATGGTGCCCACCACGAACGGCCAGCTCATGCTGTCGAACAATCCGGCGTACTGCTCGGCGAGGTGCTTTGACTACTCGTGCGCGGACTACACGGCCAACAGGAACGAGCACTACACGAGATACGATCCCGAGCTCTCGCCCCTGTGGACGGATCTGGTCATGTGCACGGGGTGGAACGGCGGGTGCACGGGAGTGCCGGGACGGATCACGCGGCAGCTGGCGCCCGTGGCCGCGCCCACCGGCGAGATCATCACGGCGGCCGTGCTCTCCTGGCAGAACATGGGCTACTACGGGAGCCCCGGGTCGGGGAACGTGAACTTCCAGGCGATCCTGTACATCGACGGCAGGTACTCGATCGTGTACCAGCGGATCTCGGGCAGCTCCACCTGGGGTCCGAGCAACTACGGGATCGTGGGGATCTCGGGCACGTCGGGCGTCAACGGGACGGCCGTCAACTTCAGGTAGTACGGAGGACGGACGATGCATCGTGCGAAATGGCTCCAGGCGGCAATGCTGGCGGTCCTGCTGGCCCTGCCTGCCGGATGCGGAGACAGCAACGGCAAGGATGCGGGCACGGACGCCGACGCGCTCGACGGCGCGGAGGTGGGACCGGACGCGGCTCCGGACGGCGAGTCGGACGTGCCCGCGGACACGCCCGTGCCCGACGGCGTGGACGTGGGGCCCGAGTGCACGGAGCACGTTGACTGCGAGGACGAGGAGCCGTGCACCGTGGACGAGTGCCTGATGAGCGACGGCGTGTGCCGGCACACGCCCAAGGCGGACGGGGAGAGCTGCGACGACGGCACGTTCTGCAACGGCTACGAGATGTGCACGTC
>JAFDER010000459.1 GCA_019310245.1 Deltaproteobacteria bacterium | reverse complement strand
AGTACTATATATATAGAGAGAGTACTAATTGGCAAAACGAGGGGCTGTGTCTAACACAGGTGTTCGGGGGAAGCAAGACATTAAATGGCAGAATCTCAACCCACTATCTTGGCGGAGAGTTCGGGCGGGAGCGGATTGAATTCCTTGAACTCCATGGAATAGGAGGCACGGCCCTGGGTGAGGCTCCTGAGATCCGTGGCGTATCCGAAGGTCTCCCGGAGCGGGATCAGCCCGTTGACCTTCTTGAACTCATTCCTCCGCTCCATGTCGATGACCTTGCCGCGGCGCCCGTTGAAGTCTCCGATGACGTCCCCCACGAACGCCTCGGGCGTCACGATCTCCATGATCATGAGGGGTTCCATGAGTACCGGGTCCCCGGCCGAGAAGGCCTCCTTGAAGGCCAGCGCCGAAGCCACCTTGAAGGCCAGCTCGGTGGAATCCGACTCTGAAAAGGCCCCCCCCACCAGCCTCACGCCCACGCGGGTCGCCGGATAGCCGACGAGCGCCCCTGATTCCAGGGCCTCGTTCACCCCGTCCTGCACCGCGGCGTGGAACGTCTCGGGGACCTCGTCCGGCGGGGCCTCGATCGAGAAGCTCATGTGCCCCTCGCCCGAGGCCAGAGGTAAGAGGGAGAGCCGGACCCGGGCGAACTGCACCTTCCCGCCGACCGGACGTTCGAACACCGCCTCTCCGGTGCTCTCGCGCGTGATGGTCTCCCGGTAGGCGACCTGGGGCCGTCCGACCCTCACCTCGACGTTGTACTCCGAGCGGAGCCTCTCCACGAGCACCTCGAGGTGCAGCTCGCCCATGCCGCTCAGGATCGTCTGACCCGTGTCCGGGTCCACGCGCACGCCAAAGGAGGGATCCTCGAGCATGAGCTTGTCGAGCGCATCCGAGAGCCTGGGCTCGTCGGCCTTGGTCCTCGGCTCCACGGACATGAACACCACGGGGTCCGGAAACTCGATGCGCTCGAGCAGCAGCGGATGGGCATCGTCGCAGAGCGTGTCGCCCGTGCGGGACCACTTGAGCCCCGTCGTGGCGACGATGTCTCCGGCCTCCACCGACTTGAGATCCTCGCGTTTGTTGGCGTGCATGCGCACCAGGCGACCGATGCGCTCCTTCTTGCCCTTGCGCGGGTTGAAGACCGCCTCACCGGCCCGGACCTTCCCCGAGTAGATCCTAAGGTACGTCAGCTGGCCCGCGAAGGAATCATCCTGGATCTTGAACGCCAGTGCCGAGAACGGCAGCTGCGGGTTGGGCTGCCTCTTCTCCTCGCCAGTGCCGTCGACCCTCGTGCCGACCACGGCCGGCACCTCCAGCGGCGAGGGAAGGAAATCGACGATCCCGTCGAGCAGGGGCTGGACGCCCTTGTCGCGCAGGGCCGCCCCGGCGAAGACCGGCACGGCGGCGTTCTCGAGCGTGAGCCTGCGAAGCACGGATCTCACGAGATCGGCATCCACCATCTCGGTCTCCAGGTACTGCTCGAGAGCCTTCTCGTCGGCATCCGCCACGGCCTCGAACAGGGCGCGCCGGTACGGCTCCGCCATGGCCGCGACCTCGTCGTTCACCTCCTCGAACAGCGTGGACACGCCGCGGTCCTCGTCGGAGAAGCGGATGACCCTCCAGCCGATCAGATCCACGATCCCGGAGAAGGACTGTGACGCGCCGACCGGCACGATCACCGGCACGGGGTGCGCCCCCAGCTTCCCCCTCATGGTGGCCAGGACCTCGTCGAAGTCCGCTCCCACGCGGTCCATCTTGTTGATGAAGGCGATCTTGGGCACGCCGTAGCGGTCGGCCTGACGCCACACCGTCTCGCTCTGGGGCTCCACGCCTCCCACGGCGCAGAAGACCACCACGGCACCGTCGAGCACCCTGAGGCAGCGCTCCACCTCGATGGTGAAGTCGACGTGGCCGGGCGTGTCGATGATGTTGATCTCGTGGCCCTTCCAGGAGACGGAGATGGCAGCCGAGACGATCGTGATGCCGCGGTTGCGCTCCTGCGTCATCCAGTCGGTCACGGCGGTCCCGTCATCCACCTCGCCGATGCGGTGGGTCACGCCCGTGTAGTGCAGGATCCTCTCGGTGGTGGTCGTCTTGCCGGCATCGATGTGGGCAACGATGCCGATGTTCCGCACCATCTGCAGTCTTTGTTTGGACATGCGCGATCACCCAAAGAAACGGTCTCGAGAACGCGCTGTGCGGAAAACCTGAGCAGGGTCAAGCGGCGAGGTGGGATGCGCTACCAGCGGTAGTGGGCGAAGGCCTTGTTCGCCTCGGCCATCTTGTGCGTGTCGTCGCACTTCTTGACCGAGTTTCCCCTCTTCTGGCTCGCATCTATCAGCTCGGCGGCCATCTTCTCCTGCATGGATTTTTCGCCGCGGTTCTTCGAGTATGAAATGAGCCAGCGCATGGCCAGGGCGTGCCCCCGGTTGTCCCGAACCTCCACCGGCACCTGGTACGTGGCACCACCGACGCGGCGCGAGCGAACCTCGAGCCTCGGCCGGACGTTGTCCAGGGCCTTTTTGAACGTGTCCACGGGATCCATCTTGTGCCGCTTCTTTATGATCTCGAACGCTCCGTAGACGATGTCTTCTGCGGTGCTCTTCTTGCCTCGTCGCATCACGTTGTTGATGAACTTGGCGACCTGGCCGTCGCGGTACACGGGATCCCGAGTGATGGGGCGCTTCTTGATCTCTCGCCTTCTTGGCATCTTCCGGCTCCCCGTCTACTTCGCCATCTTGGGGCGTTTGGTCCCATACTTGGAGCGGGCCTGACCGCGGCTCTCGACGCCTATGGCGTCCTGCGAGCCGCGGATCACGTGGTAGCGGACGCCGGGCAGATCCTTGACGCGGCCGCCGCGGATCAGCACCACGGAGTGCTCCTGAAGGTTGTGGCCCTCACCGGGGATGTAGGTGGTCACTTCCTGGCCGTTGGTGAGCCTCACACGCGCAACCTTCCTCAGCGCGGAATTCGGCTTCTTCGGCGTGGACGTGTAGACCCTGATGCACACCCCGCGCTTCTGCGGACAGCTTTCAAGTGCAGGCGTTTTCCTGCGTACGAGCTTGTCCTTGCGCCCGCGCCTGATGAGCTGGTTTATCGT
>JAFDER010000458.1 GCA_019310245.1 Deltaproteobacteria bacterium | reverse complement strand
GATGTTGGCTCCCATCTCGCCGCGATCCCGGGCCTTGGTGGCCGAGAATATCTTCACGCCCGTGTAGCCTGCTATCGTTCTTTCTCCGTCCATGTCTTACCCGCCGCCGTGAGAGCCTCTGTGGCTCCAACCATCAGGAACTTATATTCGTTTCGAGAAAAAGGCAAGAGAGAGCTACCGCTTGACGGGGAGCGATCCGGAGGAGCCGGCTGGCTCCGAGACGGTCGGGGTCCTCCTGAGACCGCCGTGCAGGATCTCGCGCAGTTCGTCCGTCCGGATGCCAGTGAGATGTCCGTACGATTCGGATCCGAGCGCGTGGAGCCTGAGCAGGGCCATCTCGCGCGCCGTGAGCTTCGATCGCGACGTCACCTCGAGAGGCAGGGGAACGGCACCGCGCACGTCGAGGGCGCGCTGGTCCACCTCCATCCACTCCTCGTCGACCCGTCCGCTGGGGCCGTCGGAAGAAGTAGCCGCAGCATTGGTGAGCACCATTGCGTGGAACCGTCCTCCGCTCGAGATGCCGACGGCCGCCCTGAAGAGGTTCCCCGGCGGGACGTCCTGGATGAAGTACTCGCCGAGCGCGTCGGGCACCTCGAGATCCCTGACAACCTCCTCGTTCACCTGTCCGTCGTCGACGGCGATCCTGTAAAGCCTCAGGACGAGCGGACCCTCGCCGGTCCCGCTCCTGACACGCTCGAGCGTTCCCGGTGTCACCTCCCAGAACGCGTACATCAGAGCCGGGGTGACCATCATGAGGACGGCCTCGTCCTCTCCGTACCGTGGGGGAAGATCGTCCAGGTCGGGCAGATCCACGGGCCCGGCGCCGCTCCTGCGCCGTGCAGGTGCGTACGCGCCTGCACCCACGGCCGGACCGGCACCTTCCGGAGCTTCGGATGACTCGCTGCCAGCCAGCCTCGAGATGGCCTCACGGATGGCGCCATCGTCCGGGCTCTTCTCGGCGAGCTCGTGGTAGATCGTCAGCGCCTCGCGGGTCATGCCCTGCCGATCGTACACTCCTGCAAGGGTGGCCGTTCGCAGCGCAGGATCCGAGGGAATGGCGTCGGGCACGTCGGGCTCCTCGGATTCCTGCGTCATCTCTGGCTCGGGTTGCCGGGGAGTCGAGACCTCTGGAGCGGCGGTGTGGAGGGCCGATCGCACGCGATCGACGGAGGCCCTTGCACGCTCGACGATCTCGTGCCGCTTGTCGCCCACGGCCTGCGAGACCTTCTTGACGTACCTGGCCAGGAGCCAGCGTCCCACATCCCTGGCGCTCGCATCATCGTCCTCGTGTCCCAGCATGCGCGCGAGCTTGCGGATCGCCTCCGGGCTGAGCCGTTTCAGGATGTCGCGTTTCATGCCTCCTCCTTCCCGTATCCCTGCACGATCTCGACCGTCCTGTCGACATCCATCCGGATCTGTTCGACGAGGTCATCCTTGTCATCGAACTTCTTCGGCTCCCGGATCATCTCCAGGAAATCGAGTCTCAGGAGCTCATCGTAGAGATCCTGGTCGTGATCCTGGCCCACGATGTACGCCTCGACCGTGCTCTCGTCGTCGAAGGTGAGCCGCGGGCCAACGTGGACGGCCGCCGGCCGCGCGCTGGCTCCCATGTGGGACATGCACGCGTAGATGCCCCTGGCCGGGATGAGCTCCGGCACCTGCTCGAGGTTTGCCGTGGGGAAGCCAAGCGATCGGCCCCTTCCCCGCCCGCGCACGATGACCCCGTGCACGCGGTGAGGTCTGCCCAGGAGCCTCGCCGCACCCGAAACGTCGGCGTCCCGTGCGAGGAGGAGTCTCACTCGGCTGGAGGAGATCACCTCGCCGTCGAGATCGGCCTCCTCCACAACGATCACCTCGTATCCACGCTCCTGTCCGAGCTTCCTCAGGACGTCCTCATCGCCGGAGCGCTTCCTGCCGAACCTGAACCCCCTGCCCACGACGACGCACCTGGCCTTGAACGCACCCATCACGAACCGGTCCACGAACTCCTCGGCCGAGAGGCTGGCAAGGTCCGTGCTGAAGGGATGCTCGACGAGCCTGTCCAGCCCGAATTCCTCGAGAAGCTCCGCCCTCACCTCGGGGGTTGCGATTCTCCTCGGGGCCCGGTCCGGGCTGAGGACCTCGAGCGGATGCGGCTCGAAGGTGAGCACGGTGCTCGCGATCCCGAGCGCCCTGCTCTTCTCGAGGCACACGCCCACCACCTTGCGGTGGCCCAGGTGGAACCCGTCGAAGTTGCCGATGGACAGAACGCACCCCTCGTCCGCAGGGTACTCGTCCGCGTCCTTGAACCGTTTCATCTCATCCAAGCTCGAGATGTGCGCCGATCCTCCGGGCCGCTTCCTCCACCCTCTCTGGTAGTGCGGTGAGCGAGAAGCGCACGTAGCCCTCGCCAGGGCTCGTTCCATCGTCCAGGGCAGGAGCCAGTGCCTCACCAGGCAGGGCCGCCACGGCCACCTCCGGCGCCAGCAGCCTCTTGCAGAACTCGGCCGAGCTCATGCCCTCCGGTCCCTTTTGCCAGATGTACAACGCCCCCCTGGGCCTGGCGCCTGGCAGACCGGCCGCCTCCAGCCCCTGGCAAAGAGCTTCCATGTTCTTCCGGTACTCGACCCGCATCTCGTCGAGGTGCGCCTCGTCCCTCAGCGCCGCCGCTGCGGCCTCCTGCACGAAGCACGGCGTGCCCGAGTCCAGGTTCACCTTGACGTTTCCAAGCGCCGCCACGATGTCCGCATCGCCGCACGCCCAACCAACCCTGTAGCCGGTCATGTTGCTGCGTTTCGACAGCGAGAAGAACGTGATGAGGCCCTCCGTGCCCGACTGCAGGGCCGAGGTGGCTTCGCCGTCCCACACGAAGTCGGCGTATGCCTCGTCGGATGCCACCACGACGTTTCGCTCACGTGCCATGTCCAGAACCCTGTCATAAAGCTGCTTCGAGGCCAGCGCGCCCGTCGGAGCGTTCGGGTAGCAGAGCCACAGCAGCCTCACCTCGGGCCTCTCCATCAGCCTTCCCAGCTCGTCCAGGTCGGGCAGGAAGCCGTTCTCCGCGGTGAGCGGGAAGATCACGCATCGGCCTCCGGAGAACGAGGTTCCGCGGTAGTACGGAGGG
>JAFDER010000457.1 GCA_019310245.1 Deltaproteobacteria bacterium | reverse complement strand
ATGTTCGCGGTTGTCTCTGATTCTGTAATGATTATCAGGGGTTTCGGGTAGGGAGCCTGTCCCCATGATAAAGCGTTGCGATGTCGGGGGCGAGGGGGGAGTCGACGGTGAGCTTCTCGCCCGTGGCGGGGTGGCGGAAGGTGATGGAGGCCGCGTGCAGGGCGTGCCTCGGGATGAGGAGCTGAGACATCATCTCGTCGTCGAGTCCCGACTCGAGGAACTGCAGGAAGAGATCCTCGTCCACGCCGTAGATCTTGTCTCCCACGAGAGGGTGGCCGACGTGCGCCATGTGGATGCGGATCTGGTGCTGGCGGCCCGTCTCGGGCTTGCAGGAGACGAGCGCGAACCTGCGCGAGGCGCCCTGCAAGGAGTAGCGGGTGGTGGACGGCTGGCCGGTCCCGTGGTCGGTCTCGGAGACCGTCTCCATCTTCATCCGGATCTTCGAGACGCGGCTCAGTCTCAGGGGGATGCGGATCGTGCCTTCGGGCGGCTCGGGCGTCCCCCAGACGAGCGCGAAGTAGCTCTTGCTCACCTTCCGGTCCTCGAACTGCCTCATGATCTTCTTCTGGGACTCGAGGTCCTTCGCCATGATGACGATCCCGCTCGTCTCGCGGTCCAGGCGGTGGCAGAGGCGCGGCGGGGTGTCCGGCAAGGCCTTGCGCGAGAGGTTGACGAGCGTGTTGAGCATGTACGAGGCCGTGGGGTGGACGGGCATTCCCGCCGGCTTGTCCACGACGTAGAGGTGCTCGTCCTCGTGGAGGACGCCGTAGCTGTCCGGCAGGTCGGTCTTGTCGCGCACCGGCCTCTGGATGACGAGCACGTCACCGGCGCTCACACGCGTGGAGGACCGGAGCTTCCGGTCGTCCTCCAGCGTGCAGCGGCCCATCTCGATGATGCTCTGGATGCGCGTCCTGGAGAGCCGGGGCAGCCGGGCGCTCAGGAAGACGTCGGCTCGGAGACCTGATGCTGTTTCTGGAACGGGATAGCGGAGGATGAGGATCTCGCGGGGGGCTACATCACCTTCTCGACCTTGTTGCTCCTCAGGCAGCGGGTGCAGATCTTGATCCGGCGCACCTTGCCGTCGATCCGGGCTCGGATCACGTGAAGGTTGGGCTTCTGGACCCGCTTGGTCTTGATGTTGGAGTGGCTGACCTTGTGGCCCACCATCCTCTTCTTGCCGCAGACGTCGCACTGAAACGACATGGCTCGGTCCTCGCTCTTTCTTTCCTCCGGCCCGCATGCACTTGATCTTTTAATCAATTATAATGCAATGTGACCGTGATTGACTGAACAGGGTGACCTTCGTGACGACCACCAGAGCTGGGATATCTACACTTCCGGGGGCCTTTTTGCAAGTCCCGGTGCTGCTTTTCCTCCTCGCTGGCTGCGCGACCGATGGCAGCGTGCAGGACGTCTGGATGGAGGTGGACTGGCCCGACTGGCTCGATGCGGACATGAGCGGGGAGACGGACTTCCCCTGCAATCCGGACGGGACCTGCGACATCCCCTGGACGTGCTGCGACGGGCAGTGCATCGACGTGCGGGCGGACATGCACAACTGCGGGGGTTGCGGGGTGGAGTGCGAGCCGTTCGGCAACCAGTGCATCGTGGGAACCTGCGCCTGCAACTCGGCCACGACCTGCACCGCGCCGCTCAACTGCTGCACGACCGGGTGCACGGACACGCAGACGAGCGCGGCGCACTGCGGGTTCTGCGAGAACGCGTGCGGCTACGGCGAGATCTGCCAGGCAGGGGCGTGCACGGTCGCGCCCTGCGAGCCGGCCTGCACGGGCGGCGAGGAGTGCTGTGCGGGCGTCTGCGTGGACACGCTGGGCGACAGCGCGAACTGCGGCTCGTGCGGCAACGTCTGCGGGGCCGGCTTCGTGTGCACCGGCGGGCTGTGCATCGAGTCCGAGTGCGACCCGCCCTGCACGGGCGGACGGTCGTGCTGCGGCTCGGCGTGCGTGGACGTGATGACCGACCCCGCGAACTGCGGCTCGTGCGGTCGGACCTGCACGGAGATGACGGGCCCGACCTGCGTGAGCGGCGAGTGCCGCTGCGGGTCCTACTCATGCATGGGCATCGCCACGGACTACTGCTGCACGGACCGGTGCTCGAACCTGCAGACCGACGTGTACAACTGCGGGGCGTGCGGGCTCCTGTGCAATCCCGGCGAGACCTGCTCGGGTGAGTACTGCAGGTGCGGGGGCAGCACGGCCTGCATGCCCGGCCAGTCGTGCTGCGCCGGAACCTGCGCGAACACGGACTCCGACCCGAACAACTGCGGCCTGTGCGGTCACCGGTGCAACACGGGCGAGACCTGCACGGGCGGCGCGTGCCTGTGCGGCTCCGGGGCGGGCTGCGCCCCGGGCGTCGAGTGCTGCCCCTCGTTCCCGGCAGGCTGCGTGACGATGTGGTCCATGGGGCCGTGCTGGTGCGGGTCCTGCTCGGCGTTCTGCGTGCTGATGTGCGTGGCCGGCACCTGCGGGAGTGCGTGACGCGTCCGGCTCGATGAAGCCCCTCCTCGTCATCCTGTGCCTGACCGTGCTCTGCGGGTGCCGCTGCGACGTGCCGGCCAGGGGCAAGGCCGAGGGCGGGAAGTTCCGCAGGTGCGCGAAGCTCGCAAGTGCGGGCAAGGGCAGCGTCACGGCGGGAGACGTCACCTGCTCGTGGAAGGGCCACGAGGCTACCTGCACGCCGGCTCCCTCGGGCTCGCTCGACCTGTGCGTGCTGGCCGGGGCCTCGGACGACGTGCGGACCCGCGCGAACCTGGAGGCCTACCTGGAGACCTGCCGGCAGGGGGAGGTGGACGCCGTGGTCGTGCTCGGGGACGTGGGACGCTCGGGCGAGGAGATCTCCTCGGTCCTGGAGTCCCTGGCCACGCTTGGCGTGCCGGTGCTCGTCATGCCCGGATCCCGTGAGCCCTACGGGGATTACCTGGATGCAGTTGAAGCAGCGCATGAGGCCGGCAGGCCCGTGATCGACATCTCCAGGGCCTGCCTGCTCGTCTGGGGGACTCACGTGCTCGTGAGCCTGCCGGGCGTGCGCAATCCCTACTACCTCGAGCACCTGGGCGAGGTGTGCGGCTTCGACGAGAGGGACCTGA
>JAFDER010000456.1 GCA_019310245.1 Deltaproteobacteria bacterium | reverse complement strand
AGCTCGTCGCAGTACTCGGGATAGCAGTCGGAGCAGTCGGGGTCGTCGAGATCCACGCGTCCGTCGCAGTCGTTGTCCAGCTCGTCGCTGCACGTGCCGTCGTCCTCGGACTCCATGTCGACGGTCGCCGTGCACTCGTACTCGCATCCGTCGACGATGCTGCCGTTCACGTCGTGGAATCCCTCCAGACAGGACTCGATGAGGCACACGCCGTCGACGCACATCGGCGTGCCGTTCGGCACCTCGCAGACGTACCCGCACGCGCCACAACTCTCCACATTGGAGTCGAGCTCGAAATCCTCGTCGATCTCGCCATCACAATCGTTGTCCAGTCCGTCGCAGACCTCATCTCCCGTCGGGACGCAGTCGTCGATCGTGTCGCCCGGCGTGTCCGCCACGACGTCGTCCTCCTCGGACGTGACGTCGTTCTCCGCACCGGCATCGCCGGGCTTGGACGGATTCCCGCAGGCAGCGGCGAGAGCGACCGAGAAAAGAAGGATCGCGAACATCCACCATCTACTATTTGACACCACAATCACCTCGTCCGTTCTTTCTTGAAAGAATCACGATGATTGTAATTAGGTGGCCGCGAAAAGCAACCAGAAACGCGTTAAAATCAGCACATATGAATCATGTTGCCCAATAGTTCACCTGGACTGTCGTTTATACTCTTTCATGTTGCACGAGTGGTTGGTTCACGCTAAGTTCCACTACCCAAAAGGGTGGATTACATCTTGACGAGGTCGGAAGTATAGTTCCGATAAGGAGAGGACCGCAATGAGAAATAGGGCATTTGTCACCCTGACACTGATCGCGATGACAGGTCTGGCATCGTGCGAGACCGAGTTCAAGTCCGAGGCGCCGGACGACTCCCAGTGCTACACGCCGTGCCGGCGCGGCGTGCTGGTGGACGACGTCTACATCCCCTGCCCGGCCGACGGGCTGATGCTGATGTGCATCGGCGGCACAGAGTGCAGGCGCGGCTCCTGCGTGGCGCCCGAGGAGAAGGTGCCCAAGTGCCAGGCAGACGTGGACTGCCCTGACTTCCAGAAGTGCATCGAGAAAAGATGCTACTCGGACTGCGAGCTCGACTCCGACTGCGCGTCCGGCGAGGGATGCTACAGGCACGTGTGCAAGAAGTCCTGCACGTCGAGGACGGACTCGTGCCCCGAGCACACCTACTGCTCCACGCTCGACGGTGAGAACGGCTTCTGCATGCCCCTCGCGCCCTCTCCGGACGAGACGGAGGAGGAGGAGCAGGAGATCGCCAAGGAAGTGATCGGCTCCTTCTCCCTGAACAAGACGAGCATGAGGCTATCGGCCGTCCAGAACCAGCGTTCCGTCGTGATCACGAACCTGGCTCCGATGGCCATGGACTTCACCGTCCGCAAGGTCTCGCACACGGAGTTCACGAGCGACGGCGTGGAGATCGACACGGAGAACCCGCTGTACTGGCTGCACATGGGCGTGGACGCCGACATCGCCCAGGTCGAGGAGTTCACCCTGCTGGTGGACGGCGACGGAGGCGAGGGCATGATCACGTTCGGCGAAGCCACGAACGACGAGCTCGCGGTCTGGAACGGCGCCATCGAGGTGTTCAACGAGACCCTCGGCTCGCAGCAGATCGACCTCGTCTACGCCTCGAGGCCGGACGGCCAGTGGGCCGGGAAGATCTACTACTTCGGCAACTTCGGCAAGCAGGGCCTGGCCGCGTGGACGGCGGACAAGGGCAACACCACCCTGCTCGAGCAGGTCCACAACGCGTTCATCCAGAAGTGGGGCGCGTTCCGCATCGGCAACATCACGTACGACAACTTCATGGCCGTGCTCACGGCCACGCGGACCGAGTCCTGGAACTGGGCCTCGATGAGGCCTCCGGACTGCCCCAAGGATGCTTGCTACCCGTTCGACAACGACCTGGGCTACGGCGAGTACTCCGACAACCTGGACTCCAACCCCATCCCCACGGGGATGGTGGAGCTGCCCGTGGCCCTCAACCTCCTGCAGGGGACCAGCCCGACGGACCTGAGCGGGAAGATCTCGTCGGCGGACACGCTCCACTATGCCGGAGATCCTGCCATCGATATCACGTTCGAGCTGGATCCCGAGAGCTGCGCGCCCGGCGTCACGTCCGCCTGCCTCGACTTCATCTCCGGCCTGAGCGCGGACATCGTCGTCGGAGGCCGGTACCTGCCCGACCCGAGCGACACCACGTGCGCCGTCGCCGACTACGAGATGATCACCGTCCCGTGGCTCATCCCCGGCTTCGTCAAGGGAACGGACCAGGATCCCGACACGGGCCAGCGCTACCGCAAGGAGTGCCGGGACAAGCTGAAGCCCTACTCCGACACGGAGATGGAGGAGGCCAACATTACCTTCTCCGGCTCCAACCCACTGCCCGACGGCCGCTCGAGGGTCAGGCACGTCGAGCTCGTCGACGGTGCACTCGTCAACCAGAGGCAGATGATCATCATCTTCAGGGAGACCTTCCAGGACAGCTTCTCGTTCGTGGCTCCCGAGGACATGGACGACTTCTCCGCCTACGGAGTCATGGTCCTCGAGCGCAATCCCACCACGCTCGACGACGAGGCCTTCGTCGGTTCGATCCAGGCGGAGGAGCGCACGATGCCGGACGACGTCCTGAGCGCGGCATGCACCGATGACATCGTCCGCCAGGCCCTGGGCCTGGCCTACACCTCGGGCTGGGAGTCGGATACGGCATCGCTCGACGCGCTGGCAAAATCGCTCGTCGACGGCGTCAACACCCACGCCGCCGCAGGCGCCGCGGTCCCGATCGACGGCTCGACCACCGAGGTGGTCCACTACCTGTGCCACGACACGGGCATGATCGACGGCGGACCGTCGGGATGGGGATTCGAATGCCCGTTCGGAAGCGGTGTGACCTTCTTCACCGTGGACGGCTCCGTGGTCACGCAGTCGGACATCGACTCCCTGGACTGCCAGTACAGCGGCTCGTGCCAGAGCGTTCTCGACCTGTGGCAGGCCGACTCGTCGTACACATCGTACGCCCTCCGGTTGAGTCCCTTCTGGAAGTGCACGGCGGTCGACGCGGTCTACTGCGAGGACAACCGCTACGATCTCAGGGA
>JAFDER010000102.1 GCA_019310245.1 Deltaproteobacteria bacterium | reverse complement strand
GAGGGGAGGCGGCGCCGGCTGTCCCGGCAACTGTGGCTACTCCTCGAACACCGACGACGACACCGCCTCTTACAGCAACTACGGCGCGCAGGTCGACATCATCGCGCCGGGCACCTGCATCCGCTCGACGTACAACAGGACCGGGTGCAACGACTGCGTGCTAGCACCCACTCAGTGCAGCAGCCCACGCGCGACGTACTGCGAGACCACGCCCGGCAGCTACAAGTGCTGCAAAAAAGTCGACTGCCTCGATTGCGACCCGGTGTACGACTGTCCGGCTGGCAAGAACGGGCTGTGCTACAGCCCCAGCACCGGCACAAGGTACTGCTGCTTTCTCGCCCCCTACACGATGATGTCCGGCACCTCGATGGCCTCGCCTCACGTGGCGGGTGGCGCCGCGCTCTTCATCGACGAGTACCACCGAAACCACGGCATCTACCCCACGCACGCCCAGGTGAAGGCCGGCCTGACGACCAACGGCGATGCACTTCCCTGCGGCACAGGCACGGGCTCCTCGTGCAGGGACCTCTCCGGCACGCCCGGCCTGTTCGTGGGAGAGCACAGGGACGCCATCGAGGGCTCGGGCTATACCGTGGACGACAGCATCATCAGCGGAGACGGATTCGCGTCCCGCACCACGTCCGAGCACGCCGACGGGCTCCAGAGCCTGGGCATGGGCGTCCACGATTCGACCACCGGAGGCACGCCCGGCTACTCGCTGGTCAACTTCTGCCTGTCGAAGGACGACCTCTCCAACCCCATCGACGACTTCTTCAAGGCGAGCGCCTACGTGAAGTTCGACGACCACACGGACTGGACGGGGTTCGGGATCTCGACCGAGGACAGCTCGGACGACGACGTGTGGCTCTACTGGTGGTGGATCCGCGCGGACGGCACGGTGCTCGACGAGTTCGACCGCCTCGGCGGCGCCTCGGTGTTCGGCACCTCTGACTGGCACCTCGTCGAGGTCACCGTGGACCGCCGCGACCCCGTCTCCACGAACCACGTGGCGAGCCTCAAGGTGGACAGCGACGTTGAGACGGACATCCCGCTCACCAACTGGGACGCCACCAGCGAGGGCATGAGGTGCCTGTTCTTCTTCAGCGGCGTGACCGAGGACACGTATCAGGACATGTACGTGGACAAGGTCTACATCAGGGCACGGCCCGGCGGCACGTACTGAGCAGCCCCTCCCCATGAGCACGAAGATCTGGAGGCGCAACCCGAACGTGGTGGCGCGCAGGATAGGTGGTGACACGATCCTTGTCCCCACGGGCAGGGACATCGTGGAGCAGAGGTGCCTGTTCACCCTCAACGACACGGGCAGCTTCATCTGGGAGACCCTGACCCGTCCCAGCACGGCAGAGCAGATCCACGCCGCGCTCCTGCGCGAGTTCGAGGTGACCGGCGACCAGGCCCAGGCGGATCTGGACCGGTTTCTCGTGAGGCTCGAAGAGGCCGGGTGCATCCAGGAGGAGTGACCTGACAGGGTCCGGAGCGTGCGAAACCGATCACTGCTCGTTCATTGCCTTGTGAGACCGGGCGGCCGGCCATACAGTCGCATTCCACCGGATCATGCACACACCCGGCCGCAACCCGCGCATCGTCCCGCTGGAGCGCGCACAGGACCAGCCCGTCGGAGGCAAGGCGGAAGGCCTCGCGCGGCTCATCCGCCTCGGCCTTCCGGTGCCGGAGGGCTTCGTCGTGATCGACGCGGAGCCTGGTGCGCTGCCACGCGGCCTGGGGCAGGCCTACGCGGCACTCGGAGAAACGCCCGTGGCCGTCCGCTCATCGGCCTCCGGCGAGGACGCGGCCGGCAGCTCGTCCGCGGGCCAGTACGAGACGATCCTTCGCGTGAAGGGCATGGGTGCACTGGAGAGTGCGGTCGAGGAGTGCCTCGGCTCCCTCTTCGGGGAGCGGGCAGAGGCGTACAGGAGGCGCATGGAGCAGCAGGACGCCGTCTGGATGTCCGTGCTGGTCCAGCGCATGGTCGACGCGCGCGCGGCCGGGGTCCTGTTCACGGCCGATCCGCTCACGACCCGCAGGGACCGCATCTCGATCGACGCCGTGCGCGGGACGGGGGAGGCGCTGGTCGGAGGCCGCGCAACGGCCGACCACTTCGTCGCCACGCGCCAGGGCGAGGTCGTCTCGAGCGACACGCGCGGCGAGGCGGTGCTCGACGAGGAGCAGATCCGCAGGCTCGTTCGGGGTGCGCTCGTCGCGGAGACCGAATGGGGCGCGCCGCTCGACATGGAGTGGGCGATCGATCGAGCGGGAGAGATCTTCTGGCTGCAGGCCCGGCCCGTCACGGCGCTGGCCGGCGACATCGACGAGCTGGACGCGATCCAGGGCGAGCGGGACGTGTACACGCGGTTCAACATCGGCGAGATGATCCCCGGAGCGGTGTGCCCGCTCACGCTCTCGACCAGCGTGCGGGGCATCGATCACGCGATCCAGAGAATGTTCGCCACGAGCGGGGTTCGCAAGTGCGTGACACGGGACCTGGTCTCCATCGGGATCTTCCACGGGCACGTGTTCCTGAACCTGAGCTCCATGCTGGAGTTCTGCACGTCCGTCGCCGGCAACACGCCCCAGCGCCTCGGGCAGACGGTCTGCGGCCGCCCCGTCCCGGAGCTGGGCGAGCCCGCTCCTGGCTCCGCCCTCGTGCGGGCGAGAAACGGCGCCCGGTACGCGCGCTTCGTGCTCGGCGGCAGGCGGCGCCTCGAGAAGCTCGAGGCCGGGCTCGAGGCGTTCGACATCGACCGGGCAGACGACGCGCGCGCCATGTACGGCGAGATCGACGCGAAGCTGCCCTTCCTCATCGAGTGCTACGATACTCACATCCAGGTCTCGGCCGTCTCCGGCGTGCTCGGAGGCGTGCTCCAGGAGACCCTGGCCAGAGGGTCGGATCCCACCACCGAGCACGACGCCGAGGTCGCTGGCCTGCTCGCGCAGGCGGGAGGACTCGCGAGCGGCGAGCTCGTCAGGGACCTCGAGAGGGTGATCGACGAGATCGCCTCGCACCCCGACGCGAGGCAGAGGCTGTGCGCCTGCCCCCCCGACGAGGGGCTCGCCTGGCTCCAGGCAGGCGCCTCTGCGGATGCGGGCCGGGCCTTTGCCTCCTTTCTCGACAGACACGGCCACCGGGCCCTCGTCGAGCTCGACATGAGGCAGCAGGGGTGGGCCGACGATCCCGAGTCGCTCGTGCGCTCGGTCCGGGCCTCCGTGCGCGCCAGGCTCGCCGGCGGCGCCGTGCAGAGGACCGGAGCCCGCGGCCCGGACGACGGGGAGCACGGACCCGTCATGCGCTGGCTGATCCGCCGCACGCGCTCCGCCGTGCGGAGCCGGGAGCGGACGAAGTCCCTCCTCGTGCTCGCGATGCACCGCTTCAAGCGCGCGTACCGTCACCTGGCCTCACTGCTCGTCGCAGAGCAGCTCCTCCCGGACGTGGACGCGATCCACTTCCTCACGCACGAGGAGCTGGGGAGGCTCGCGTCAGGCGAGAGAGGACTCGATGCAAGGGCGCTCGAGCGGCGCAGGGTGCACGCCGTGCAGCAGACCCTCGAGTTCCCGGAGGTGTTCACCGGCCGGCCCGAGCCGCTCGAGCCGCCGGCCCATGCGCGGCTCGAGGAGAGGGAACTGCGCGGCAAGCCAGTGAGCCTGGGCGTCGTGGAGGGACGGGCCTGCGTGGCCAGGAGCCTCGCCGAGGCCGAGAACATCCGGAGCGGGGACATCCTGATCGCGCCGCACACCGACATCGGGTGGACACCCTACTTCAGCGTGATCTCGGGCGTGGCCACGGAGGTGGGAAGCGCGTTCTGTCACGGCGCCGTCATCGCACGAGAGTACGGGCTGCCAGCCGTCGTCAACCTGACGGACGCGACGAGGCTGATACACACCGGGGACAGGGTGCGCCTGGACGCGGGCGCGGGCACCCTGCGCCTGCTCGAGGAGCGGAAGGAGTGAAGAGATGCTGACGAAGTTCGACGAGCTGACGTGCCACCAGACCATCGCCACGTTCGACGGCCCCGCCACGAGCGACCGGGCCTGGGCGGAGAAGCTCTGGTGCAACGTCCACGACACCGAGGGCAAGCTCGTGCTCGCCACGGGATTCGGGATCTATCCCAACCGGAACGTGATCGACGGGTTCGGGTGCGTCAACGTGCACAACGAGGTGCAGCACAACCTGAGGCTCTCGCGCGAGCTCAGGCCGAGGATCGACGAGATCGCCCTGGGCCCCCTCTCCTACCAGGTCCTCGAGCCGTTCCGCAGGATCGCGATCAGGATGGACGAGAACGACCGAGGCCTGAGCTACGACATCGAGTTCATCGGCACGTTCGATCCGGGCGAGGAGGAGCCCCAGTTCGGGCGCAGCGCGGGCCGCGTCCACGTGCACACGTGCCGGTACGCACAGCTGGGCCGCGCCCGCGGCTGGGTCGAGGTGGACGGCACGCGCTTCGACATCGACGAGAGCAGCCACTTCGCCCAGAGAGATCACTCGTGGGGAATCCGCATGGGAGTCGGCGCACCCGAGCAGGGCGTGCAGGAGACGGATGTGGCGACCTACATCGGCATGATGATCAACTGGCTCACGGTGCAGTTCGAGGACTGGGGCGCGTACCTCTACTACATCGAGAGGCACGACGGCCGGGTCCAGAGGCTCTCCGGATCCGTGGTCGGCCGCGCCGGGGAGGCGAAGGAGCCGATCCCCATCACCGGCGTGGAGCACGAGTACACGTACCACGACGGCGCTCCGCGCATGAAGTCGGGCCACGTGGTCCTGACGCTCGCCGACGGCTCAACGCGCGCGCTCGAGATGCGCGAGCTGACCACCATGTACCTGCGCGGCGGCGCGTACCTCGGGTACAAGGGGGCCGCGCACGGCCTCTGGCTCGGCCCCTCCTGGAGCGACGGGGAGAGCTGGCGCCTGTCAGAGCCCGGCGTCACGGACGAGACACACGGCCTCAACGACACGGTCGTCGAGGTCTCGAGCGACGGAAAGAAGGGCTACGGCATCGTCGAGAACCTGATCCTGCCTCCCTTTCCCCGCTACGGGTTCTAGCGCCGCCTGCGGCGCAGCCACGCCATCACGGCGAGAAGTGCGGCAAGCAAGAGCCGGGAGCCGGATGAGGCCCGACCCGGTCCCGCGACGGAGCAGCCCAGGTCGAAGAACGAGACCACCTCGTCCCGCACGTCGAGCAGGTTGTGCCGGACCTGGCCGCACCCGTCGGCGGCGTCCCCGCCCAGTGTGAGCATCACGTGCTCCTGCGGCGCGTCCCGGTCCATCATGCCGAGCGTGGTGACCGAGACGTCCGAGATGGCGTAGACCTTGTTGCCCACCTGCACGACCTCCTCGGTCCGGCCGTGCCTCTCGAGAGGGGTCCAGTCGCCGCGCACGTGCAGGCTCGTCCACCTCGCGTCCAGGAGCTGGAAGTGGCGCTCGGGGATGCACTCGTACCCGTCCCACAGGAACCGCGTGTAGGGCACGACGATGAGCGGGAGGTCCGCCAGCTCGCCTCTCTGCATCACGCCCACGCCGCGAACGTCGAGGTACCAGCCGGTGGGCCCCGCCGCGTGCCCGAACAGCTCCGTGTCGACCCACTCGGGATCCTCGAGATCGACCACGTTGTAGAGGCTGACGGCCGCGCTCCCGGCATGCTCTCCCCGCCCGATGGCGATGAGCTGGCTGCCGACCAGCGTGAAGCCGTGGCTCCAGGACGGGATCGTGATGTTCGAGAGGTGGCTCGGATAGGTCGCGTCCTCGCGGGAGATGATCCACAGGTTGTCCAGGTGATCGCCCGGGTACTGCGAGTAGGTGGTGATGAAGACGATGTCGTCCTCGAAGACCGCGTCCCAGAGCATCTCCCCGCTGGCGATGAACTCGCGCGAACCCGCGATCACGAGATGGTCGGGATCGCGCACGTCCACGAGGTGCAGGGAAGAGCCGCCTCCCTTGTCGACCACGACGGAGAGATGGCCCATGTGGTGATCCATGAAGACGGGGCTCAGGTAGTTCTTGGAGACCTCGATCTCGCCCCGCCTGACGACGGCGCCGTCGTCGTCCGACACGTCGAAGTACCTGATGAGCGCCATTCCGCCGGCATCGACCGCGACGAAGAGCGCGTCGCGGGCCAGGTGGAGCTGCGCCCCGAGGCTGCCCCTGACCTCGTGCTCCACATCCACGATGACCGGGGCGAAGGGGTCGGAGACGTCGATCGAGAGCAGCAGGCTCTCGTCGCCGAACTGGGTCAGGACGTAGAGGAAATCGCCCTGCTTGGCGCTTTCCATGTACTGGCCGGGCAGGCAGAACCGGCTCGCGAGCAGGGGCTCGTCCGGCACGTGCGCGATGATGGCGAACTCGGTCCAGGTGTGGTGGGTCCAGGACGGGTCCAGGTCCGGAAGCTCCACGCACTCCGCCCTGCTCGAATCGTACATGACGTACATGCGGTAGTGGTCGAGGAACATCTCGATGACCTCTCCGTCGGTGCCGGCGACACGCTCGAAAAACGTCGGGGAGGCGGAGTTGAAGACGTTGATGATGTCGAGCCCCGAGTCGGGATCCAGGACGTAGAGCCACTCCTCGTCCAGCTCGACCAGGTGATGCCTCCGGGGAACCTGCTTGCTGAAGGGGTCGCGATCAACGTCCGTCCTGTGGCCCGTGCATCCGCAGAGAATGAGCGGGAGCAGGATCGGTGCCACGATACCCTCAAGGGACAGCCTCATTCTGCTTCGTCTCTGCATCACTTCTTCCAGTCGATTCCCAGGTGGAGCAGGAGGCCGGAGGCGTGGCCGCCTTGCTGGTTGAACCTGTTGAGCGGCGTCTGGGCCCAGACGTATCCGAAACCGAGGCCCGTGCTCACCGCCAGGGTGCCCGACCCGCTCTGCCCTCTCGCCAGGAACCGGAGGCCTCCCACGAAGTTCGCCCAGCCCGAGCCGCGGGCCTCCTCCTCGCCGAGGGCGAGGTTGCCCCCGCCGAACTCGACGTACAGTGAGAGCCTCGGGGTCACGGGGACGTTGAGCGCGGCGACCGTGGTCGAGGGCAGGACCTTCATGGCGTCCCGGTACACGCTCGGGACGACCCAGTTCATGACGAGCGTGAGGTTGAAGCCCTCATCGTTGCCGAGCCTGATCTCGCCGAGAAGGAGCAGGCGGTGGTCGCCATGACCGACGGAGACGTGCGCACCGACCCCGCCCCTGATGCCGAAGAGCCGCGACGACAGGCCCAGGAGGGCCCCGAGCTCGAACACGGCACCGCTTCCCACGTCCGACCTCCCGTAGCCGGCGGGATTCAGCACCACGCCCAGCTTGACGGGCGCCTTGAACTGGTAGTCGAGGCCGAGCCCCGAGAGGAACCCGAACGTGCCGGCACCGCCGCGCAGCCCGATGATGGGCTTCAGGTCGATGCTCACGTGCAGGTAGCCGGGCTCGGGATCGGGCAGGTACCAGTGCCCGGCAGACCACGTCTTCTCCGCCTCGAAGACCCTGTCCCCCACGGCGGCCGAGCCGAGCGGAGGCAGGGTTCCCTTCGAGGAATGCTCGTCCACGTGCGTGATCTCGATGATGGCCCTGGGAGAGCCCAGGGGGCGCCTGTCGCCGAAGACCACGAACAGCATCCCCTCGGTGACGCCCTCGCGCTCGCCTGCATCGAGGTGCACCGTCCCGCCATCGACCTTCTCGACGCTCGCACGGACCCCGAAGAGCTTGATCTCCTCGGGAACCGCCGTGGGCAGGCCCGCAACCGGGCGCAGGGGGTCGGAGACGTCATAGGGCACGATCAGGTGGTTTGCGAGAACGACGAGGAGCACGCCGCCCTTCCACTGCATCCCGAGCACGTCGTCCTGCGCCTGCACCGTCCTGACGAGAAGCGGGAAGTCCGGCTTCTCCATCAGGATCACGTAGAAGGAGGCGCCGTACATCGTGGCGTAGAGCACCTTCCCGTTCTCGACGACCTGCCCTCCGGACTCGAGGATCATCTCCATGTTCGCCATCTCTGAGCCCGGGGAGGTCATCACCTCCGTCTCGGCCTCCGGCAGCACCAGGGTCCCCTCCTCGAACAGGGCGGGAGGTGGCACCTGCGACAGGGACACGCCCGGAGCCATGCACAGGCCCGCGAGGGAGGCGAGCAGGCTTGATTCCCACCATTTGGCCATCACACAACAGTCAAGCATACATTGCTTCTTGCGCAAACAGGAAGTTCCCCTAATATAATCATGCAGACCGAGAAAACCGAAGGCAACGCGTGCACGAAATCGAATGGGTGGTCCTGGTGCTCCTCGCCGCAGCTCTTGCGGCGCCTCCCTCCCATGCCCAGGAGGAGCCGGCGCCCGGGAAGATCCTGGACCCCGAGGCCGCTCTCGTCGAGCTCAGGGAGGCCTACGAGAACGAGCCCGGCCCGGAGCTCCGCTACGAGATCGGCAAGCTCCTCTTCGAGCTCGATCGCCACGACGAGGCCGAGGTCGAGCTCAAGGCCTACCTCGCCGAGGTCGAGCAGCCGGCCGAGCCAAGGAAGATGGAGGTCCAGTCCCTGCTCTACGAGATCCTGATGGCCGAGCACCCCCTGTTCAAGAAGGCGAAGCACCACGTCGGAGTGAAGCAGTACGTCAAGGCGAGGGAGACGCTGCTCGAGTACCTCGAGGACGAGAAGGACGCGATCACCGAGATCCGCAGGAGCCAGGTGGAGGCGCTCCTTGCCGAGATCGGGGCCCACGTCGGCTCGGTGACGTTCTCGTGCAACGTCCCGGAAGCCTCCGTGTACGTGAGCGGCGTGTTCCTCGGCACGATGCCGCTCGGCAAGCCCCTCGTGCTCGACGAGGGCGAGTACCCCATCGACGTGGGCGCCGGCGGGTTCTCGACCGCACAGAAGATCGTCCAGGTCACCGGCGGCAAGGACAAGCACATCAAGGTCATGCTCACGCGGACCGAGACGACCGTGACCTGCGACGGGGTCACCTGCTCGGGCCTCGGCATGTGCATCATCTCCAGCGGCTTCCCCCAGTGCCTCTGCGACGAGGGATACGAGAGCTCGAGCTCGGGCCTGGACTGCGATCCAGTCTACGAATCGAAGCCCGTGATCAAGAAGATGGCCGTCCTCTCGATCGTGCTGTGCACGATCGGGGCCGTCGGGATGATCGCCGGTCCCGGCTTCTTCATGGCCGACATGGACAAGCACTTCGCGAGCGGTCTGGTGCTCACGATCACGGCCGGCGTGCTGCTCTCGGTCGGCACCCCTCTGGGAATCGAGACCCTGGCACGCTACGCACGCACGTACAGGGCCGTCACTCTGAGGAGCACCTACATCGGAGCCAGATCCTGGGCCATCGCCGGCTTCACCGTAGGCACCCCCCTGCTCCTCTCGGGCATGATCTACGACTCCCTTCCACTCGTGATCATCGGAATGGTCCACCACCTCGCGCTCGCGGCCACGGGCATCGCCTATTCCATCAAGGCCATCCGCGCCATGAACGACAGGGAGAAGATGAAGCCCGTGCTCGGCACGACCATCCTCCCGTTCATCTCCCCGATCCCCGGCGGAGCCGCGCTCGGCGTGGGCGGACGCTTCTGATTCCCCCATCCGCCTCCTGGAACCATGGGCTTTGATTCCTGGCAAGAGACGGGTATCATGGCAACCAGGAATAGGGGAACGGCCGTCGCACCATGACCCAGGACAAGAAACCCCAGCCCGTGAAGAAGCCAGTACCGATCAAGTCCCTTGCCGAGATCCTCGATGAGAGGCGCAGCAGGGCCAGGATCGTCGAGCCCATCTCGCCCGAACGGACCGACGTCCCGCCGGTCCTCAAGCGCGCGCCGGCGCAACCCGCCACGCTGGAGCCATCCGACGAGGGCGGGACCGAGAACTTCACGGGCGAGATCGAGGTCGTCGAGGACACGAGCCTCGCTACCGAGATCGAGGAGGCCGCGTCCGCCACCGACACGGTCACCATCCCGCGGCTCCTGTTCTACGTCCTGACCGGGTTCGCCATCGCAGGATGCATCGTCATCGCCGTGAACGTCGCGACCCTCGTGGCCAGGACGTTCATGCCCGGGCAGAGCGCAGACAAGGTCGTCCTTGCCGGGCTGGAGGAGCCTCCTGCCCCACCACAACCCGTGCCCGAACCCGAAGCGGAACCCGTTCCCGAACCAGAGCCGGAGCCCGTACCAGAGCCGGAGCCCGAACCCGTGCCCGAACCAGAGCCGGAACCCGAGCCCGCTCCCGTCGTCGAGGAGCCTCCACCGCCCCCCGTGGCAGAGAAACCGGTCATCGAGGTGAAGAAGAAGCCGGCCAAGAAGCCAGCCTCCAAGAAGGCGGCCGTCAAGAAGCCAAAGAAGAAGCCCGCCGCCAAACCAAAGAAAAAACCGGCTGCAAAAACAAAGAAGAAGCCGGAGCCCAAGCCGGTCGAAAAGCCGAAGAAGGAAACGTCGATGTGGGAGCTCCTCGACTGATCGCATCCCCGGCGCAGTAGCGGACGTCCGACCACCCCGATCTCAACCGATCTCAGCCTTGAATCGGAACATGGTACAGTCGTCCAATCCCCGGGGAGAATGGGGATTGCAAAGGAGCTCGTCGCGGCCCATCACGCCAAGACCGGCGTCGTGGTCCACGTGGTCGGGCTCGGCATGGACCAGGACGACGACCTGCTCTCCAGCATCGCCTCGTCGACGGGCGGAGCCTACGCGATACGCTGAGACTGCATCGCGGATGGCACCGCGCTCAGGATCCCGATCCCCGCGGCCACGAGCATGGCGGCTCTCATGGCCTCGTGGTCTCCGGGCCCCCAGACCTGGCCCGTGTGCCCGCCGGCCGCGGCGAACACGATCGCGGCCAGCGTCACCCCCAGCATCATGCCCAGAGTGCGCGCCATGGCGAGCACCGCCCCCGCCACACCCTGCTGCCGCGCCGGTGCCGATCCCATCAGCGCGCTCGAGTTGGGAGACACGAAGATGCCCGTCCCCAGGCCAGTGACCGCCCAGCAGAGCGCGGCCCATCCCGGATGCGAATCCGGGCCGAGCAGGGACAGCAGACCCACGCCCGCGGCCATGATCACGAGCCCCACCGTCGTGGGCCAGCGATGGCCCACCCTGTCGGACAGCCGGCCCGACGGCGTGGACACGAGCGCCATGAGCACGGGCTGGGCCGTGAGCACGAGCCCGGCCGACCAGGGCTCCAGCGCCAGTGCATCGACAAGGTAGAAGGGAAGAAGGAAGATGGGGATGAACAGCGCCGTGTAGTTGCCCACCGCGCTGAGGGTGGCGCAGGA
>JAFDER010000455.1 GCA_019310245.1 Deltaproteobacteria bacterium | reverse complement strand
TCACAGCGAAGTAGTCGTCTTCCTCTTCCTCGGCATCGAGACTCTCGTCGCCGGTTGCATCGACGTCTCCGACGTCCGTTTCGGCGTCGGCCTCACCGTTGTTCTTGTCCGAGCCGCAGCTCGCCACCAGTCCAGCGATGAGTAGTGCAAGGAAAAGATGCCTTGACATGGAAGACCTCCCGGCGGGCGCACGCATCCCGCTAATAGAGTCCAGTTGGAGCTTAGCTTATTCTATAGGCTTTCTTTCGATGTGCAATCCCTATATATGGATTTCTCAAGCGTTACCGGGGGTTGGTGAACCGTCAATTCTCGCTCCCTCCGCCGGTCCGGCATCCCGGTCGAGGCCATTGCCCGCCCCGCCCGGAAATGGCATCCTGAGCGACTCCGATGGATCATCAGGATCTCCAGGACGCCCAGATCGATCTCACGCGCGAGGCGCGAGATCCTCGAGCGAGGCGGCACGTTCACCTTCCGGGCCTTCGGCCACTCGATGTTCCCCATGATCCTCCCCGGCACGGAGGTGACGGTGAGGCCGCTGCGGGCCGTTCCGCCGCCGCTGGGCACCGTGCTGGTGGCGGAGCGTGATGGGAGCCTCGTCTGCCACCGCCTCGTGAAGGTCCGCGGGGAGGACCGGGAAGGCGAACATCGCTGGGTCTATCATCTGCGCGGCGACAACCACGAGGCCGACGATCCGCCCCTCGATGAAACCAAGGTTCTTGGCGAGATCGAGTCGCTTCGCTTCGGCAAGTTCGGCATCTCCGCCGACTTCGTGCCGTACCGTGTCACGGGCAACATGTGGGCCATGTTCCCGCGTCCCGCACGCCTCGCCATGGGCCTCGTCCGGCGCCTGGCCGCGCCCGGACGCCGCGGCGTGGAGACGGTCCACGGCATGCTCCAGCGGGCGGTTCGTGCCCGGCCGGAGGTGAACGTCATCACGGCCGAGGAGCTCGGCCCGTTCCAGGGGCGTGCCGTCCACCTCGGCGTGGCCTGGAACAGGGACAGGACGGGGGCCCTGCGCGACGACATCGCGGCGGGTCGTGCGCTTCTTCTCGAGGCGATGCGCGCCGGGGAGACAGAAGGCGCCCTGCTTGCCGTGACGGGCGAGATCGCGGGAGCGGCCTGGCTCGAGTTCCTGCGGCTAGCCTATCCGCGCCGGGGCACCGGCCTCGACTACGTGCTCGTGGAAGAATCCTCGAGCCGGCTGCGCGACCTGGGGTTCCACACGTTCCATGCCCGCTCCGACAGCCCCTTGAGCGAGCGGAGACTGGGACGGCTCGGGTTTCGCCCGCGCGAGAACCTCGGCCTGCGCGGATGGTCGTGGGTCAAGAGGTTGTAGGAGGGGTTGCTAGAGGCCGGCGATCTCCTCGGCCGCCGCCCGGATGCTCTCCATGCTGGAGAGGTTGTTCGAGTGAAACTCCATGGTGTCGGTGCGCAGGGCGCCGCACCACGGTGTTCCGGTGCGCAGCGGAGAATAGACCACGGTGTTCGCCCCCTCGGAGTTGTCCGAGTCGTTCGTGGTCCACCCGAAGTTGATCCCCTGGTCCGTGAAGAACGCCCGGGCATGTCCCGGCGAGATGGCGTCGGGCTCGATGAAGATCCACTTGACGCCCTGTGCGGTGAAGTATCCCTCTTCCCTTTCGATTCTCCCGATAGCACGTATCAGGTCGCGGCAGTCGCCTCAACTCTGTCCGTAGATGAAGAAGAAGATCGACTTCACTCCGTCCAGGCACCGGATCTTCCCCAGGTTCGCCTCCACCGTCTCGTCGGTTCCAGCGATGCCGGTGAGCGGCCAGTACATCATGGGCGTGATGTCGCCCATGGCGCTGAACGCGTACGGACCCCCCGGGTAGGGACACGACGGATTCGGGTCGTCGTCCACGTCGGCCTCGGCGAGAATGTCGTCGGCGTCAGGGAGCGCGTCTCCTCCCTCGTCGCATGCACCCAGGAAGCAGATCATCGCCAGGTTTGCGAGCCAGAACCCGGCGGTGGGTTTGAGAATCATGGTCCCTACCTCCCTTTGTGAAGATTTACTCCGGTTCTGTCTATACAGTTCCATAAGTTAGCTCATACCATCCTTTTTCCTGCCATTCTCGGGGGATACGCGCCTCGTCCCGCTTGCTCCCCCGACCCTTTCGCCTTACTCTTGTAGCCTACGTGATGAAAAGGTGGGTCATGGCGAAGCGCCTCGTCCTGTTGCTCGTTTTCGCTGGCCTCGCCCTCGGGTGCGGCCACTCCGGGCCAGGAGATCCCGGACCGGACGCGGACGGCGATGCAGCCGACGCGGTGGACACCGGGACGGATCCATCCTCGGATCCCGAGGTGGAGGAGGACCCGTTCGCCGTCACCTCGTGCAACCCCTACCACGGCCCGTTCACCGGCGGTCAGGAGGTGGTCATCCGCGGCCGGGGCTTCGACGACGGCGCGGTGGTGTACTTCGGCGAGCACATGGTCCATGACGCCGACACCACGGTCGAGGACATCCACAGGATCACGGTCATGACTCCGGCCGGCGCTCCGGGGCCGGTGGACGTGCGGGTCGTGCTCGGGGACGAGGAGGCCGTCAAGGAGGACGCCTACACGTACGACATCTTCCACGTGACTCCCGACTCGGGCTCCATCGCGGGCGGCACGTACGTGACGATCACGGGCTCATCGGAGACCGACTTCGATCCCATCGCGATGGTGCTCTTCGACGGGAGAGAGGCTGTCGAGGTGGACGTCGTCTCGGGCACGAGCATCACGTGCAGGACGCCTCAGGGAACCGTGGGTCCGGCGAACGTGACGGTCACGGGCAGCGACCCGTACGAGGAGTACGAGGTGCGCGAGGCGTACACGTACTACAACCACGCCGACCCCATCAACGGTGGCCTCGGTGGCGGGCCCATCGACGGCACCGTGAACGTGACCGTTCTGGACTACTACACCGAGGAGCCCATCGTCGCCGCGTTCGCGATCCTCGGCATCTCCGGCGACACGTCCTACCAGGGCCTCACGGACATCCACGGCCAGATCACCTTCTCCGGCCCGGATCTGACGGGCAGGCAGAGCGTGACCGCCGCCAAGGAGGAATATCAGACGACCACGATCGAGGAGTTCGATGCCGCGGACGTGACGATCTTCCTCCTGCGCAAGCCGGATCCCGAGCCGGGCCCCCTGCCTCCGGGCCGCTACGGTGCCGTCGTCGAGGGCGAGCTCGTCTTCTCCCACGCCGGCGAGTTCGGCCCCGGTCCGTGGGAGATCGTGCCCGATCCCGACGACGACGAGGAGAAGGTGGCGTTCACGTTCGGCACGGGCTGGTCCATCTGGTACGCGCCTCCCGCGCCGACGCTCGGCGGCACGACGAACGAGACGCGCGACGTTTCCGCGCACGCCGGCGAGTACGGGTACAGGTTCGCCTGCTTCGTCAGGCCGGGCGCGGTGGCCGTCTACTCGCTGGCCGGTCTTCGCAACACGACCACCGGCGTGTTCACGCCCTACGCCTTCGGGATCGCGCGCAACATCGTCGCGGGGCCGGGCGAGTTCATCTCGGGCATCTACATCTACATGACACACGAGCTCAACGTGCCCCTGCGCGTGAGGCTGGACGATCCGCCTCCCATCACCTTCGGCAGCCTCACCGAGCCGGACACCTACAAGCTGGACGTGTTCATCGACCTGGGCGGCGACGGCGTGATCTTCCGCGAGAACAGGACGCGGATCGACAAGGACGGAGACCTGGAGTACGTGTTCCCCGGCTGGCTGCCGCTCGAGGCCGAGCTGAACGACGCCACCTACGTCGTCAAGGCGGGGGCCTATCGCGAGGACATCAACGACCTCACGGGGATGCTCGAGTACACGAACCCTTACTCGGTGCGCATCGAGAGCTCCATCACCAACATCTGGGAGGAGGTCCTCATCGACGAGTTCCTCGGCATCCCCCGGCAGGTGGATCCCGAGTACGCCGCCGTCGTCGTGGACAGCCGCATGGAGTTCGAGCACGAGCGCAGCGCGCCCGACTTCTGGGACGTCCGGCTCGAGTCCTACCCTGACGGCGTGCCGCTCTGGAGGCTCATCCTGCCGGGCGACATGACGTCGTACACTCTTCCCGACCTGACGCTTCTCGCCGGGCTTCCGGAGCCGCCGTCCGGGTACTCGGTGTGGAAGGTGTACGGGATCGAGGCGCCGGGCTTCGTGTACGACGAGTGGTCCTACCGCTACCTGTCGCGCTCGTACTGGTCCGCCTATTCTGCCGACGCGTTCCTCTTCCAGTTCAGCATCGACTGACCCAATCCGTTGCCCCAATCCGTTGCACTGAGCCTGTCGAAGGGCCAGGTGCCGCAAACCAATGAGCTCGTTTCAGAAGCGCAGGGAAAGGGCGGGCAGCCCGGCTCCGGTCACGAGATCCGTGTGCAGAACCGTCTCGAGCGCCAGGGCGTTCTTCATGCGGCCCGCGCGCCTCTTCTTGATGATCCCGACGACCAGCAGGGGGATGCCCACGGCCATGACGACGACGCCTCCCAGCGCGACCCATCCGGCAGTGGGCAGCGTGGCGGACACGTCGCCCATGACCAACGTCAGCAGGATCATGAATCCGGAGATGCCGGCCACGAGAAAGCCGCCGGCCGTCAGCACGATCCCGGAGACCATCATGGCCTTGCCCTGGCGGTAGAGCGGGAGCCACGAGTCGTCCTGTGGCCGGGTCGGTAGCGTGGAGCCCGCCTGCACGGTGGTCACGACGGGCGCGGGCTGGGCCGGTGCGACCTGCATGACGGCGAACTCCATGGGGTAGGTGATCTGGAACCTCTTGCCGGTGGCCTTGAACGCCGCCGTCCCGGCTGCACCGGCGAGGCACGAGAAGGTCCCCGGATCCAGCGCGGGAGAGGTCGAGACGAGGCTCGCCTTTCCGTCCTCCTCGACGACGAGCACGAGCTCGATCGTCGAGGGGCGCATCAGGGATCCGATGCAGCCCTCGTGCGCCTGGCGCACGGCCTGGGATTCCATCACGGCGGTGATGTCCTCGGGCGTCAGAGCCTGGGAGTGCGCCGCTGCGGCGTAGGTGCACGTCACGAGTGCGGGGACGAGGAGGAACGACCGCGTGCGCATCGTGATTCAGAAGTCCATCGAGCACGTGCTGAAGGGGGCCTCGACCGGAATGGTGCAGTACATGTCCGAGACGCGGATGGGCACGGAGCACGTCCTCCCCTCGA
>JAFDER010000101.1 GCA_019310245.1 Deltaproteobacteria bacterium | reverse complement strand
AGGAGATCACCACCACGTTCCCGGAGGATCGGTGCAAGGTGCACGTCCTCATGTGGGACATCACCGAGGAGCAGCAGCGCGAGGCGCACCGGCTGAGCGAGAACATCTTCGACCTGCAGAAGTACCTCAGACAGCAGAAGATCCACCACGGCGTGGCTCACGCCCTGTACTCGATCAACAGGCGGCTCACGGCCGGACACTTCGAGAAGCTCCTGCTCATGTTCAAGGTCTTCGAGGTTCGAAACGGCTACCGCGACCGGCTGAGCAACGCGGTGCTGACCGAGATCCTCGACTCCCTCACGCCGAGGAAGATCGAGGAGCTGGCCAACCGCTACGGCATCGAGCCGGACATGGACGAGCCCTGGAAGAAGTTCAGGACCGGCGGCAGCGACGACCACTCCTGCACGTTCATCGGCTACACGAACACGAAGACCCCGAAGGCCGCATCGATCAGGGAGTTCCTCGAGCACGTGAGCTCCGGCCGGGGCGAGGCGGGAGGAGAGCACGGCTCGGCGCAGAAGTTCGCGTACAACTCCTACAAGGTCTCCTACCTCTACCACCTCAGCCAGTCCAAGGAGGACGGCAAGCAGCCCAATCCATTGGTCGAGGCCACCATGGGGGCCATCTTCTCGCAGGAGCCGGCGCCGGCCCACAAGGCCTCAGTGCCTCCACCTGCCGGGCCCGAGACGTTCAAGGACCGGCTGAACCGCGAGGTCAAGAGCCTGTCCAGTGAGACGGAGACCCAGGAGCGGGCCGAGCTCAAGGCCTTCGACTGGATCGACAAGCTCTCGGGCCGGATCGTGGGCGGATACGTGGAGGACACGATTCGCCGGGCGTTCAAGGGCGACCTGGTGGGCGCGGGCGCCGCGTTCGGCAACCTGGCACCCGTGCTCGTGGCCCTCCTTCCCTACTTTCAGGCCTTCCGCTTCATGCACAACGACAGGCCGCTGCTCAACCAGATCCTCAAGGACTACACGGGCATGCCGCTCATCGAGCGCAACGGGCCCATCAAGAGGGGCTGGTTCTCCGACACGGTGGTGGATCTCACGGGCGTGGTGGTCACTCTGCGCAACATGTCCCAGGCCGCGGCCGACCTGGACTACGATCTGACGATCTGTACCTCGGGCACGCGCGAGGTCGAGGACTTTCCCGGACGGCTCAAGGTCTTCGAGCCCATGTTCGAGATCAACCTGCCCGATTACGAGCTCATCAAGCTGCCGTTCCCATCGCCGCTCGAGGTGATCCGTTTCTGCGAGGAGAACGAGCTCGACGAGGTGATCATCTCCACCCAGGGCTTCGTGGGGCTCATGGGCATCCTGGCGGGCAAGATGCTCAGACTGCCGGTCTCGGGCATCTATCACTCGGACGTGCCGCAGCACGTGGCCTACAACACGGGCGACGAGGCCATGGAGCACGCGGGCTGGAGGTACATGGAGTGGTTCTACGGCCAGATGGACCACATCTACGTCAACTCCGAGGCCTACATCGACCAGCTCGAGGAGCACGGCTTCTCGCGCGACAAGATGTCCATCTTCCCGCGAGGCACGGACGCGTGGCCAGGGACAAGAACCTCGACTTTCTGCTCGAGTCCTTCAAGGAGCTGCTCTCGGCGGGCCTGGACGTCAACCTCGTCATTGCGGGCACGGGCCCCTACCTCGAGGAGTTCCAGAGGAAGTGCGAGGGCGAGCGGGTCCACTTCCTGGGCTACGTCTCGGGCGAGGACCTGAGCCGGGTCTACGCCAGCTCGGACGTGTTCGTGTTCCCGTCGACCACCGACACCTACGGCAACGTGGTGCTCGAGGCCCAGGCCTCGGGCCTTCCCGTGGTGGTGAGCAACATCGGCGGCCCCAAGGAGATCATCCGCAGGGACGTGTCAGGCTTCGTGACGAACGTGGACGAGACCGCGGAGTTCGTCACGCACGTGCATGCGCTGGTCGACAGCCCGGGGCTTCGCGAGTCCATGGGCCGCGAGGGCCGTGCCCTGGCCGAGAACCGCACGTGGAAGAGAGCCATGGAACGCTTCTGGCGCTGGCGCCACGAGATGTAGCGGCTTACTTGGCGAAGACCTTCTTCAGGTTCTTGAGGAACTTGTAGCCGTTCGACACGGCGCCCGAGTTGACGAGCGAGTTGGGTACCTTGCCGCCCATCTCGATGTGGTTCTTGTACGTGATGACGGTCTTCTTGCCGCCGTCCTTGGGCTTGAGGTTCCAGGCGCCGCTCACCTTCTCGACCTCCAGGAAGTTCCCCGACGGAGGCTTGACGGCCTTTGTGACCTTCCACCAGCGCCTGTAGGACTTCGTGCCGTCCTCGTTCTCGGTGATCTTCCACTGGACCTTGAGCACGTAGTGACGGTCCTTGAGGGGCGAGTGCTTGAGCACCTGGTACCAGTAGCCGCAGTTCTCGCCGCAGTCCTTCAGCTTCTTGGACTTCACCACGTCGGGCATGACACTGACGAACGTCTTGCTGGTGATGAGGTGGTCCCACACCTTGTCCGTCGAGGTGCCTATCGTGGCGACGGCCTTGATCTCCTTGATCTCGCTGCCCTCGACCGTCCTCGTGTACACGCTCACGCCGCCCTTGTAGCCGTCCTTCTCCCACTTGTTGCCGCCGGCCGCGACGGCCAGCGGGAGGATGATCGCCGCGATGACGAGCATGGGCATGATCTTCTTCGTCTTCATGTTCTCTCCATCGTGTGTGTGTCCGCCGTCCTGTTCGACGTGTGGTCCGGCATCGTTGTTCAACTCACCCATCGGCGGCCTCTCCGGGCCGGCACAGCAGGTAGAGGATGGCCATGCGCACGGCCACGCCGTTCTCGACCTGCTCGAGGATGACGGAGCGGTCCGAGTCCGCCACCTCGGGCGCGAGCTCCACGCCTCGGTTCACGGGCCCGGGATGCATGACGAGCGTCTGGGGCCTGACGTGAGCGAGGTGCTTCATGGTGAGGCCGAAGTGCATCGAGTACTCGCGGTCCGAGGGCAGCAGGGGCTCGCCCAGCCTCTCCTTCTGGATGCGGAGCATCATGACCACGTCCTTGTCGGAGAGCGCCTCCTCCAGGCTGCCCCTGTGCAGCTTGACGTCGAACGCCTCCTCCACTCCCATCGGTATCATCGTGTACGGTCCGAACACCGTGACCTCGGCGCCCATCTTGCGCAGGAGCAGCATGTTCGAGCGCGCCACGCGCGAGTGTGCGATGTCTCCGCACAGGAGGATCCGCAGGCCCTCCAGCCGGCCCAGCCTCTCGCGGATCGTATAGGCGTCGAGGAGCGCCTGGGTCGGGTGCTCGTGCGTGCCGTCCCCGGCGTTGATGACCGCCGCGTCGATGTGCTCGGCGATGTGGTGAGGCGCGCCGGAGATCCGGTGCCTGAGGATCACCACGTCCGGGCTCATGGCCATGATGTTCTTGACCGTGTCGAGAAGGCTCTCGCCCTTGGTCAGCGATGACGAGGAGGCCGCCAGGCTGAGCGAATCCGCACTGAGCCTCTTCTCCGCCACCTCGAAGCTCAACTTCGTGCGCGTCGACGGCTCGGCGAAGAAGTTGACGATCGTCATGCCCCTGAGCGCGGGGACCTTCTTGATCCTCCTGCGCCCGATCTCGGACATGCCCACGGCCGTGTCAAGGATGAGCTCGATGTCGTCCCGGTCGAGAAGCTCGATGCCCAGGAGGTGCCTGTGCTTGAAGGGCTTGGTCATCGGCACGCTACCCATCGTGCACCTCCCCGGCGGGCTTGCGGATCTTCGTCACGATCACCCTGTCCGAGGCCTCGACCTCCTCGAGCTGGACGAGCACGTCGTCCTCGCGGGTGGTCTCGAGCGTCTTGCCCACGTAGTCGGCCCGGATGGGCAGCTCCCGCAGGCCCCTGTCCACGAGCACGGCGAGGCGGATCGCCTCCGGCCGGCCGAAGTCCATGAGCGCATCGAGCGCGGCGCGCACCGTGCGCCCCGTGTTGAGAACGTCGTCCACCAGGATGATCGTCATCCCCGTGAGCTCGAACGGCAGCCGCGTGGGCTTGATGACCGGGTTGGGGTAGGCGATGCCCACGTCGTCGCGGTAGAGCGTGATGTCGAGCATGCCCACGGGCACGTCCGATCCCTCGCTCTCGTCCACGTTCTTCGCCAGTCGCTCGGCGAGCGGCACGCCCCTTGTCCGGATGCCCACGAAGGCGAGAGTGTCGAGATCCGGATTCTCGCTCACGACCTCGGACGCCATCTTCTTGAGGGCACGGCGGATGCCCTGCTTGTCGAGCACCAGCCGCTCTTGGGGTTGGGTCATGGGGGATGAAATAGACCGGAATCAGGGTGGGGTCAAGAAGCCCCGACGATGATGTAGCGGAACTGCAGGTTGACCATGATCAGCACGCCGTGCATGAACTCGCGGGAGACCCTGCTGCTGGGACTTGTCACGCAGTCTGCGTACTCCGGACAGAACGACTTGAACACGCTTCCCCGGTAAAGGACCTGGGCGCCCACGGTGAAGGCCTGCGAGGGCACGAAGTCGATGCCCACGCCGGCCTCGAAGCCGCCTCCCGTGCTGTCCACGTCGAACTTGTCGCCGAAGAAATTCACGCCGCCCCCGGCCATGATGTAGACCTCGATGTTCGCGCCTGCCAGGACGTAGATCCGCGCGTCGAGCCGGACGGACTGCCACGTGGCCTGGTTGTAGTAGCTCGAGGCCTTCGAGAAGAAGAACGCGTCGTACGTCAGCTCCAGGCCCACGAGGTAGTGGAACCGGGCGCCCATGTCGAGGGAGAAGCCGAAGCCCGCGGGGCTGCCGACGCAGGTCGTGTTATCCGGACAGAGGTTGTTGCGGGCGGGCAGGATGTTGAGCCCCAGGCCGGCGCCCCAGTAGAGCATGGGCCGGAACTTGTAGGCCTTCAGGAACCCGGGCTTCTTCGCGGGCGCGGGCTGCGCCCCGGCCGGGGGGGCGCTCGGCGGCGGCGCGGCAGCAGGAGCCTGGGCTTCTGCGACGGCTGTCAGCAGGATGAGGGCTGCAGCTGGCAGCACGGCCGGGAAGAGCTTGCGTGGGTCCATGTCCTGTGTTCTCCCTGATTGAACGACTGAATAGTGGATCGTCCGGATCATATCAAGACTCGGACGCCGCGTCCCTCGTTCTATTCAATCCGGTCCGTCAGTCCGGCATCTCGAGGCTCATCTGGTGCTCGCCCGTGAGCGATTCGGACCCCCAGCTCACCTCGGTGAGCACGCCCTCGCAGGAGTGGCTCTCGCGGGGGGTGTGCGTCGTGTCGAGAAAGTCGCACTCGCCCTGGACGACGAGGCCCGGGTGCTCGCTGTCGAGAGAGGCCGCCTCGACGGCCACCTCGGCGGCCACGTCCTCGAGCACGTCACGGCACGCCAGCTCGTACCAGTCCTGGCTGGCGACGGACTGCGCCGTGGGCTCGACGAAGATCGTGGTGGCCACGAGGGCGCAGTCGACCTGCCCGAGCAGGTGCTCGTCCAGCGTGATCGGGCCTCCCCTTTCGAGCAGGGCGGGCAGGACCACCTCCTGCATGAGGCCGTCGAGCACCTCGCCCAGACCGACGGGAAGCGTGTACGCCTCGAGCACGACCAGATCGGCCGCATAGCTGACGCTCACCTCCACGACCGCGGGATCCGCCGCCAGGATGTCCGGCGCAGCCGCCATGCCGGGCGGGCCGCCCAGGCGCTCCACCTCGTGCACGGCCGTCTGGTCCGTCTCTCCCCAGAAGACGCCCTCCAGGATGCCCTCGAGCCTCAGCGGATGCATGACGCCGACCAGTGCGTCGTCCAGCGCGGTGGCCGTGGCGTCCATGTCCAGGCCGGCGCTCGCGAGCGCTCCGTCGAGGGCGTTGTCCAGGTTGCCCGTGATCCGGGCCGAGACGAACAGGTCCCCGCGCGAGGTCCCGTACTCGGCCAGGATCTTCTCGTAGATCCCGTCGAGCAGGAAGTGGGCGGGGTCGTCCGAGCGCAGGGTCATCGCCCAGACGGGATCCAGAAGCGCGTCCACCCACACGACGGCCGCGTCTCCCGGATCGACCGACAGGTTCACCTCGAAGTGCAGGGCGGCGAACACGCCCAGATCGTCCTCGAGAACGACGAGCACGGAGTCGGCCTCGGCTTCATCGAGGGTCACTCCGTCCACGCACCCGTGGACCGGGAAGCATGTGTCCTCGCCCGTGTCGCACCACGCACCCGAGACCGCGAGGGCGAGCGGCGTGGACTCGGGAAGCGAGATCGTGAAGGGAATCGAGGCGTCGACGGTCTCGCCGGAGTGGATCTCATCGCCCGTCAGGACGGGGCACGAGCTCACCTCTCCCGTCGTGGCGGTGGTGGCAAAGAAGTCGATGCGCCGCCTGCCTCCGTAGCCCACGTCCACGCTCAGGGTGTCCGTGGCCATGTCCGTGACCTGCACGTCGATCTCGTCCTGCGCTCCGTCCTCGGCCTCCACCCTGAAGACGAAGTCCGACGGCAGCGTTCCCGCCCTGACGGAGAAGGAGAAGGAGCCGTCCGGGGCCGAGAGCACCGTCGTGTCCTCGAGCGTGGCATCGTGCGCCGTTCCCTGGAACGAGGCCTCGAGGGACACCTGGGCCCCCAGGCCTCCGGCGTCCCTGTACGTTCCGATGATCGTGGCCTGCTCACGCACGTACAGGATGAGCGTGTCGTCGCCCTCCAGGCTCACCACCCCCCGACCCGGTGCATCTGCGTCCGCGTGTGCGTCCTCTCCGTTCTTGTTCGAATCCGCGCACGCAGCAGGTCCGATCGCGGCGATCGCCACGGCGAGCACGAGGCCCATGCCTCGTCGCGATGTCCATCGATTCTTCATTCCACCTACTAAAACCTACGACATCGCTCCCGGTAGTCAAGGATTTCCTCATCCATTTTGGGGCGTTGGATGGGGATGATTTGACTTGTCCGCGGATTTCAACTATCAAGTCGTTCACTCGATCCGGCGTAGCTCAATCGGTAGAGCGGGTGGCTGTTAACCACTAGGTTGGCGGTTCAAGTCCGTCCGCCGGAGCCAAGGCGTTTGAAACCTCGATCCTCCCAGTTGGTGGCTTTTCGGCTCTCCTCCCGCAATGGTGGGTCGTGGCCGCCTCCCCATTCGGATATTGAACCATGACTGAAAAAGCACTCGGCATCGATATCGGCTCGACCACCTTGAAGCTCTGTCTGCTCTCGCCAGGCGGCAAGACGGACCACACGATGCTCGCCCATGAGGGCGATCTGCCAGGGACACTGACGCGGCTCCTCGACGGTCTGGACGCAGGGGCCCTCACTGACGTCAAGGGCGTGGTCACCGGCACCGAGGGGCGGCACCGCATCGCGCTGCCCGAGGTCATCGCCGCCGTGGCGATTGAAGCCGGTCTCGAGGCGCTGGATCTCAAACCGAACGCGGTCGTGTCCATGGGTGGAGAAGACCTCGTCGTCTACACCGTCAATCGCCAGGGCCACATCGTCAACACCTATGCGGGCAACAAGTGCGCCTCGGGCACTGGAGAGTTTCTGCGTCAGCAGCTCGGCCGCATGAACATGCGCCTGGACGACATGAATGAGGCCTGTGACGGGGCGACAGCCTATCCGCTCTCGTCACGATGCTCCGTGTTCATGAAATCGGACTGCACGCACCGCCTCAACAAGGGCGAGGCCACGAAGGGAGACATCGCGCTGTCGCTCAGCAAGGTGATGGCCGGCAAGGTCACCGAGTTTCTCACCAAGGCCAAGCTCTCCAGCGGTCGTGTCGTGCTCATCGGTGGCGTCACGAGGAATCTCTCTCTTGTCGACTTCGTGCGCGAGAGCCGCCCGGAGATCGACGTGGTCGTGCCAGAGCAGGCGGCCTACTTCGAGGCCTTTGGCGCCGCCCAGCTGGCCCGCAGTCAGGGCGCCCTGCTGCCCGAAGGCGAGCTGGTGCGTCCAGGGTCGGATCTGATCTTCAAGAGCTTCTCGCCCCTCTCCGAGTCGAGTGAGCTGGTGCAGCTCGTCCCGTCCAGGCGAGGCGCCTACGATCCCGCAGCGGAGTATGTCCTCGGCGTCGACGGTGGATCCACCACCACCAAGGTCGCCCTGATCAACGCCGGGACGCTCGAGATCGTGGCAGAACACTACGGCCGCACCTTCGGGGATCCGGTCGCCGCTCTCAGGCTCTGCTTGCAGGAGCTCAAGAAGCAGCTCGGCCGGCACAAGCCGCGCATCCGTCTGGTCGCCGCCACGGGATCGTCGCGCGAGCTTCTGGGCGTCTTCCTCGAAACGGTCGGCGTCTACAACGAGATCATCGCGCACACCGTCGGAACGACGTATTTCCAGAAAGACGTGGACACGATCTTCGAGATCGGTGGACAGGACGCCAAGTACGTCTACCTGAACAACGGCGTCCCGATCGACTACACCATGAACGAGGCTTGCTCGGCAGGGACCGGGTCCTTTCTGGAAGAATCCGCCGCCGGTGACCTGAACATCGACAGCGCCGAGGAGATCGGCCCGATCGCCCTTCGGTCGAAGACCCCGCTGAAGTTCGGCGAGCACTGCTCCGCCTTCATCAACTCCGACATTCGCAAGGCGATCCAGCAGGGAGCGTCCCGTGAGGACGTCGTCGCCGGCCTGGTCTTCTCCATCGTCGCGAACTACCTCAACCGGGTCGTCGGCAATCGCACTGTTGGTGAGCACATCGTGCTGCAGGGCGGTGTCGCCAAGAACCCGGCGGTTCCGCTGGCCTTCGCACAGATCACGAAGAAGGCCATCACCGTCCCCCCCGACCCCGAGCTGATGGGCTGTTTTGGTGTGGCGCGGCTGGTGCTGCAGAAGCACGAGGAGGGCCTGATCGAAAAGGGCGACTTCGATCTCGACGAACTGATCGACAAGGAGATCAGCTACCGCAAGGCGTTCACGTGCAAGTCCTGCGAGAATCTCTGCTCGATCCGGCGCCTTCAGGTCGGTGAGAAGCGCTATCCATTCGGGGGCCGCTGCTCGCTCTACACGAACAAGAGGAAGAAGCGCAAGACGGGCAAGGACATCGTCGACTACACGCAGGAGCGTGCGCGGATGCTCTTCGAGCAGTTCGCACCCTCGCCGGACGTGCTGCAGGCCAGGAGTTCGCGCGTCGTGGGAGTCCCGCTGGCCTTCTCGATCCACTCGCTCTGGCCATTCTACTCCTGGTTCTTCCACACCCTCGGGATCAAGGTCGAGCTCTCGACCAAGATCGCCCCTGAAGGGATCGCCAAGCAGGAGAGCAACTACTGCTTCCCGGCCGAGATCGCACACGGCGCGATCCAGGACGTGATCGACAGTGGCGCCGACTATGTCTTCTTGCCGCTCTTTCGCGACATGCCCACCTTGGAGGATGTGCGCGCATGCACCTGCCCACTCACCCAGGGCTTGCCGTTTTACGCTCGGCACGCCTTCGAGCTCGGCGACGAGAAGATGCTCAGGCCGCTCGTCGCATTCGGCACCGATCTCGAGGAGAGTCGTCTCTCCTTCATGAGCATGGCCGAGCAGCTCGGCTTTTCCCGGGAGGAAGGCCGCCGCGCCTTCGCCGCGGGCATCTCGCACTACGAGCGTTTCCTCGCCGCCTACCGTGAGCTGGGCAAGAAGGTGCTGCGAGAGGTGGAGGAGCACCCGGACCGCATCTACATCACCCTGCTTGGTCGCCCCTACAACGCCTTCACCCGCGACGCCAACATGGGCATCCCGCGCAAGTTCATCTCGCAGGGGGTCACGGTGATCCCCTTTGACATGATCTTCGATGACGGCGCCGAGATCCCGCCGAACAATTACTGGTACTACGGCCAGCAAGACATGAAGGCCGTCAGGCAGGTCAAGAAGATCGACAACCTGTATCTGTCATGGATATCCAACTTCTCCTGCGCCCCGGATTCCTTCATGCTGCACTACGTGCGCTGGATGATGGGCGAGAAACCCTATCTGGTGCTGGAGATCGACTCGCACACGGCCGACGCGGGGCTGGACACCCGCATCGAAGCCTTCCTGGACATCGTCGAGAGCTATCGTCGGCACATGGATCCCAGCCCGGAGAAGCCCTTCGAGCGCCGCTACCACGTTGCGCTCAAGGAAGAGTACTGCGACGTCGTTGACCGCAAGACGGGCGAGAGGCTGGACATCCGCGATCCCCGCGTCCATCTGGTGTGGCCCTCCATGGGAGACCTGTCCACCGAGGTGATGAGCGCGGCAGCTCTGCGCCAGGGGATCAACTCGACCCATCTGCCCCTGCCGGACGTCTACAGCACACAGCTGGCCCGCGACGTCGCCTCCGGCAAGGAGTGCATCCCGGCGCTGCTCGTCCTGGGATCGATCCTGCAATTCTTCCATGACAACGAGCCCTCCTCCGGCGATGACATCTACCTTGTCTTCGTGCCCTCGACCCCGGGGCCGTGCAGGACGGGCCAGTATTACGTCTTCTTCGACCGGCTGTTCGAGGAGATGGGCTGGGAGAACGTCGTCCTGCTCGTCGGCGGCTCGGAGAACTCCTACCGCGAGCTCGGCGCGACCTTCTCCAAGGATGTCTGGCGCGCGCTCGTGCTCGGCGACTACTTTGCCGACATCCGCAACGCGCTGCGCCTCGTTGCCCGCGATCCCGATGCTGCACTGGAGCTGTTCCAGTCGGTGTGGCAAGACGTGCTCCGCGCCTTCCTGGCGGGTCCGAAGGAGTTGGACCGGGAGCTGGAGCGCGCCGCGGATCGCCTCAACCAAGTGCCGCGAAAGCTGCGGCTGGAGGACGTGAAGAAGGTCATCGTCGTCGGAGAGATCTACGTCAGGCGCGACAACTTCTCCGTCCATGAGCTCTCGGAGATGCTGATCGGGAAGGGGATCTACCCCAAGGTCACCGGTGTGACCGAGTGGCTGCATTACACCGATTTCGCGCGCAAGTACAAGATGGAGGGGCAGCGCAGACGGGAAGGCTGGCTGCGTACGCTGCTCGACGGCGGCCTCAAGGACGAAGCGGTCTATCTGATCGAGAGGGTCTGGAAGCAGGTGGTCGAGGAGAAGATCGCCGCGTACCTCAAGCCCACGGGCCTCATCCCGCACGTCCCCCACAACATGACGAAGATCATCACCGACACACAGGACACGTTCATCGATCCCGAGCTCTCCAGCGAGGCCACGGTCTCGCCGGCCGTGGGGGCCGCCGCGATGAATGACGGCTACTCGGGGGTGGCGATCATCGCGCCTTTCGGGTGCCTGCCCGGCCGTCTCATAGAGGGGGTCTACGCGCCGTGGGCCAAGGCCCGTGACTACCCGGTGCTGGCGCTCGAGAACGATGGGCAGCCCTACCCACCCAACATCATCTCGCGCATGGAGGTCTTCGCCCATAACGTGTTGCGCTTCGAGCCCCGAGAGACCTCCGCTGGAACGCACATCCTGGACAGGTTCACCCAGAGCGCCAGCCGGGTGCTGTTGACCCGGCGCTGGAGGTCATCGCGGCGCCAAGGACCGCTGAGCTGAGGGGAGATAGATGCCCGATCAATCCAACACCGAACCGTTCGAGCCCCGCACGACCGGCGGCGCCCGGCAAGACGCGAGGCACGCCCAGAGGGTGGCGCGCGTCGCCGAGCAGCTTCGCAACCGCAAGAGCACGGCGCCGCTTTCACGTCGCAAGAGGGTCGTCTCCCACATGGTTCCGAAGGTTCACGACAAGAAGTACTCGGACGACAAGATCGACCTGTTCGATTTCGACCAGGTGATCGAGATCGACCCGGA
>JAFDER010000454.1 GCA_019310245.1 Deltaproteobacteria bacterium | reverse complement strand
CGACCGCGGGAGAGAACTAGCAGGAAACGACATGAGCGATCACATCAAACGCGATCCGAGCAAAAACAGGAGGGCTCTGCTCCTCCGGTTCGTGTGGGGTGGACTTGGAGTCGGCCTGTTCGCGGTCATCGGCTTCATCCTGCCTGCGCCGCAGAGCCTGCTCGACGTTCTCAGCGAGAACGGCTTCGTGGACCAGATGATCAGGTGGGGGATCGCGGAGGATGTCCACCAGGCCGCCGGAAAGACCATGCTGGTGCTGGGCATCATTTGCATGGCGGTCGTCTTCTTCGCCACCGAGGCCCTGCCCATCGGCCTGACGGGCATCCTGATGCCCATCATGGCGTACTTCCTCGAGCTGCTCCCCCGCAGCATGATCGGCAAGACCTTCGCCGGTGACGCCCCGATGTTCCTCCTGGGCGTCCTGGCCATGGGCGTGGTCGTCGTGGACGTGGGGTTTCACAAGCGGCTCGCCGCCTGGATCCTCGGCTGGACGAAGGGCTTCCTCCTCCCCATCTTCGTGCTGTGCATCAGCATGTCGGTGATCGGCAGCTTCATCTCCGCCCATGCCATGTGCGCCTTCATGACGCCGGTCATGATGGCCGTCTACTTCGGCGTGGTGACGGCAGGCAGCAAGGGAGGCCCGATCAAGCACGACCCCGCCCTGGCCAAGTTCCTGCTCTTCACGCTCTGCTTCGCCCTGAACGTGGGAGGCGTCGGCTCGCCCGCGGCCGGAGGCAGGAACGTCATCATGATGGGCTTCTGGGACGGCTACGGCGTCCCGATGGACTTCTTCACGTGGATGAAGTACGGCCTGCCCATGGTGCCCGTCCTGGGCATCCTCGTCGCCGTGTACATGCTGGTCCTGTTCACCCGCAAGATCAGGAAGGAGAACCGGAACCTCACGCCGGGGCTCGAGGCGATCAAGAGGAAGAACAAGGAGATGGGAAGCCTGACGTACGGCGAGTACGTGACGATGGGCATGCTCGTCCTGATCCTCGGGCTGTGGATCTTCGGCGGCAAGAAGCTGGGCCTGGGCGGGCCGTCCCTCCTGGCCCTGCTGATCCCCGTTGTCTTCCGGGTCACCCACTGGAAGAAGATCCTGAGCGGCATCTCCTGGGACGCGTGGCTCATGTACTGCGGCGCGCTGACCATGGGAGCCCTGCTCAAGGAGAGCGGAGCCGCGCTCTGGCTCGCCGAGAGCGTGCTCAAGATCCTGGGCATGGCCGGCATCAGCGCGGGATTCGGCCTCTGGGTCGGCCTCTCGGCCTTCAGCGGGCTCATGACCAACTTCATGTCGGACGCCGGGACCACGGCCCTGCTCGGACCCATCATCATCCCGCTCAGCGTCATGTCCGGACACCCAGCGGAGCCATGGGCCTCAGGCCTGTCGGTGGCGTTCGCCACGTCCTTCGCACACTTCCTCATCGTGGGAACGCCGAACAACGCCATCGTCTACGGGCTGGGCGTCTACCAGGACTCGGGCAAGCGGGTCATCAAGCCGGTCGACTTCATCAAGTACGGGTTCATCCTGTGGATCCTCTCGCTCGTCGTCGTCTGGGTCGTCGGATTCCTCGGGGTCTTCAGCGTCGTCGGATTCCCTGCCGACATCCTCGAGACGGCCAGGCAGGCCATGGAGAGCGGCGCCACGGCCGGTCCGGTCGAGGCGGGCCACTGAACCGGCTGCAAGACCCCGGCGTCCGCTCGTCAGGATGACGTTTCGGGGGCCGCAATCCCCTGAACAACATATCGATCGCGCGAGAGAAACCGGATTGCTATGGACCGCCATGATCCAATCATGGTATTTTGCAAGAAGTATGCTCGACAGCCATCCTTGGGGGATCGTCGTGCGGGAACGCACGGGGCGGCCGCGGCTCGAGGTATCATGACAGCGAACGGCTCCTCCGGATCGATCCTGGAACGCCTGATCGGCAGGGAAAGGCTCAAGAGGCTCAAGGACTTCGCCACGCGGGCCCCCGTCAGCGGGAAGTACACGCGCGAGATGGCCCGGAAGCTGAAGCCCAAGAGCGACTTCCCCGTCGTGGTCATCGGATCGGGCATCGGAGGCCTGTCGGCCGCGGCGCACCTGGCACGCAGCGGCTTCGAGGTCACCGTCATCGAGCAGGGCGACAAGCCGGGCGGCTATGCCACCTCGTTCAGGAGGGGAGACTTCGACTTCGAGGTCTCCCTGCACGGAGCGCCGTTCAAGGACAACCCACAGCAAAGGATCCTGGAGGAGCTCGGCGTGCTCGATCACGTCACGTTCGAGAGGCTTCCCGAGTTCCACCGCATCATCACGCCGGCCCATGACGTGACGTTCCCTCACGCCAACACCGAGAAGTACAAGGACATCCTCATCGAGAAGTTCCCGGAAGAGGCGAAGGGCATCAGGTCCTTCGTGGACGAGATCGTCGGTGTGTCGAACGACGTGGACCGGCTCTCCAGGAATGAGGGTCACTTCATCCGGCTCCTGTTCCCGCTCCAGTACAGGAAGCTGTGGGCGGTGCGCCGCAAGACCCTCGAGGATCTCCTCGACGAGCACGTCTCGAACAGGGAGCTCAGGAGCCTCCTCTCGGCGATCTGGCCCTACTACGGCCTGCCTCCCTCAAGGCTCTCCGCCTTCTACTTCTCCGTGGCCACGGGGAACTACCTCAGCAACGGAGGCCACTACCCCCGGGGACGCTCGCAGGACATCAGCAACGCGTTCGTCAAGATCATCGAGGAGAGCGGAGGGAAGATCTGCCTCGAGACCAGGGTGGACGAGATCCTGGTCAAGAACGGCGCGGCCGTCGGGGTGGTGGACGAGCGGGGAAGGGAGTACGACGCCCGCGCGGTGGTCTCGAACGCGAGCGCACCGACCACGATGCTCGAGCTGCTGCCCGAGGGAGCCCTGACGAACGGCTTCGCGGAGAAGCTGCGCACCTACCGGCCGAGCCTGTCGAGCTTCGTGGTCTGGCTCGGGCTCGACGAGGACATCACGGATCGCATCCCGCAGGCCGAGACCTTCATCACCACCAGCCACGATCCCGAGATGGACTACGCGCACTGCCTCAACGCGGACGCGGAGAAGGCCTTCATGGCCGTGACCGTGTACGACAACATCTTCGACGGCTACTCGCCTCCGGGCAAGTCGACC
>JAFDER010000453.1 GCA_019310245.1 Deltaproteobacteria bacterium | reverse complement strand
TCCGCGCCGAGCATGGCACAGGCACCCGTCGTGCACTCGTGGAACGTGTCGCAGTAGAGCCTGCAGTGGTAGCCTTCCGTTTCGTTGCCGTAGCATCCCATGCCCCTGAAGCAGGCCCCGGCCGTTTCGGAGCACTCATCCCCCTCCTCGCCTGTGCCCTCGGCAACGCACATGTTGATGTCGCAGCCGCCCGACGCGATCGGGTTGTCGCGGACGCACGTCTGCCCGTACGGGCAGCCGGTCGGATCAGAGCCGGAGGCGAACAGATCGCACTCCGCGCTCGGCGGGCATCCCAGCGAGCAGACGTTGTAGGGGACCGTCCCGGTTCCCGTGCAGGGGGGAGGCAAAGTGAAGGAGATGGTCACGCTGCACTCCCTGCCCGCGATGGTGCAGTCGGAGGAGTCGACGCACCACTCGCGGCAACGGCCGTAGGGCTCGCCGCTATCGAAGAGGCAGGCCGTGCCCGGCCGGCACTCGCCCGCGAAGGTGCACTCCGCCTCGACGGGGAGCGTTCCATAGCCGGCCACGCAGTCCTCGATGACCACGCACGTTGCGACGTCCACCGCGAAGTCGCACGCGAAGCCCGGCATGCAGCCGCACTGCTCCACGATGTGGCAGACGCCGCCGAATGGGGCAGTCAGGCCGGTGCAATCCGGATCCGGATGCGGGTCAGGGGGAGGGTCTCTCGGCGGCTCGTAGGGCGGATCGTAGGGTGGATCGTAGTAAACGTCCGGTTCGAAGCCGTGGTCCACGATGGCGTCTCCGGAGGTGAGCACGATCCCGATGCCGTCGCAGCCCATCAGAACAGCGACGAGCATGTACGGAGCGATGGTCAGTCCCCGCATCGATTCTCTCCCTTGCGTGCACATGTACTATAGCACAACACCGGGCAGGCGCCTGCGGACGATCTCCCTGATGAGCTTCTCGGTGAAGTCCACGGCCATGACCACGTCGTCGGGATCGACGTTCTCGGGGGTGTCGGACGGCATGTGGTAGTGCCGGGGCGTCTGGAGCGCCGGGTCCACGCACCCGAAGCTCACGGCGTCGTAGCCCTTCATGAGGAAAGGGAGCGCGTCCGTGGCACCGGACGGGATCTGGAAGCCGCTCACGGGGCCGAAGCGCCCGTCCGAGGCCGCCACGGCGTCGGAGACGTCCACGAGCCAGCCCGGGCTCGGCGCGGGCCACACCTCGCCCTCCTCGAAGCGGCGCAGGTCGCCGCTGGCCAGGCCGTCGAGCGCGATCACGACGGTCCTGTCGCGCTCCCAGTCGTCCGTGTGCTCCTCGACGAGGGCCTGGGCGCCGCCCATGCTGGCCTCCTCGGCTCCGGTGACCACGAAGACGAGCTCCACGCAGCCTGGCTTCACGGGCTGGAGCCTGCGGGCGAGCAGGGCGATGGCGGCCACGGCGCTCAGGTTGTCGTTCGCGCCTGGCACGATCTCGTTCTTGACCACCATCTGCAGGTTGATGAGGAAGGCCAGGAGTCCTGGCACGGACAGGAGCGCCTCGACGGGCATGAGCGGCAGGCTCAGCGGCCCGAGAAGCACCTTCAGGACGTCGATCCCGGCAAGGAGGAACTGGGAGTAGGTCGGAACCGCCAGCGTGCGGCCGAGGAAACTCAGGCGGGAAGGCAGCCTCTCCGGGCTCGTGAGTGTGATGAGCCTCGCGCGGGGGTCGAAGAGCAGGCCCGAGAAGGCGGCGTCGATGTGCGCGAGGAGCACGATGCGCAGCTCGGGACTCGACGTGGCCGGCAGGGTGACGAGCAGGTTCTGGGATGGCTTGAACGGGAAGAGCCTGCGCAGGAGAAACGCCCTGCGCGTCGAGTCCATGAAGTAGGACGTGCCGGCCAGGGTGTGCAGGGCAAAACCTGCCACGGGCGAGAGGCCCGAGACGAGCGACCCGGCGGTGCCGATGCCGAAGTGCAGGGCAAGGTTGGCGTAGAGGTTGTCGTTGAACCGGAAGTGCTCGAGGCTGGTGTCGAGGTCCAGGGCCTCGAACTCCTCGCGCACGAGCAGGGTCGCGCGCCTCTCGTCCTCGCTCGTTGCCTGGCGGCGGGGACACCTCTCGACGATGCGCTCGAGGAGGTCCTTGACGTAGACCCTCTCGTCGAGGTTGGCTGAGGCGAGCATGCTCATGCAAGGCGTGTCTAGCACGCGCTCAGGCGTGCCTCAACTTACATGTGCTTCTTCCTGGGTGGGTCGTCGAGACCGCCGATGGGATCGAAGTAGCCCGGGCTTTCGGGCGGCTTGGGCTTCCCGGCCGAGGGGGGCTTGGGAGGTCTGAGCGGACGCGGCTTTGCGATGCCCTCTGTCGAGGCGTCCGGCCTGGGGACCACGTATTGCTCGACCTCGTCCGAACCCTCGGCCACGAGGTCCTGCTCCTGCCTCATGGCCTCGTCGTACTTGGCCATGGAACCGAACTTCTCGATCTTCTGGCAGTTGTCCGGCGTGAGGTCGTCCTGCGAGCCGAACCTGCCATCCCCCCCTGACGACGTGACCGTGGGCACGTTCTCGAGCGAGCAGACGACCACGAGCGACTCGCCCCAGGCATCGCCAGGATCGAGCTGCAGGTCGGCCATGCTGGGGCAGGACTTGTTCTTCTCCATGTACGTCCGTGTGACCTCGACGATGACCTCCATGCGCCTGCAGGTTGTCCGCTCCTTGAGCGGGTCGCCGGCCAGCACGCCGATGGCAGGGGTACAGACGCATCCCCACCAGGCCTCCCCGCTGGACGCGCAGACCTGTGCCCCTTCCAGGTCCTTTGCACATTCGCAGGCTTGAGTCGATCCCGGCTCGCACACCTTCTTCCCGCACCCCACCGCGCAAGCCACAGCCAAAAGGATGATACCAAGTCTGTTCATCTGTCCTCCTCATACTTTTTGACAAAGTGACGGGGTCGATATTGGGGGACTGGACTTTTCCACACACAAATAACGCTCGTCGAGAACGATCTGCCTCTTAACCAGGGAACGAATGGATGGGCGGGATCAAAGGTGGAAAATATGTGTAGATCGGAGCTGGTGGCGGTCGTTGAAAAGGCGCCGGTAGACGAGCAGGGCCATGAGCATCGAGGACATGGCGGTTGCTGCGGCGAGCATGAACATGACAAGGATCTGGTACTTCACTGCCTGGAGCGGGTCG
>JAFDER010000452.1 GCA_019310245.1 Deltaproteobacteria bacterium | reverse complement strand
GGACGTCAATCCCGTGGAGGCGGGCTACGGCTCGTTCGTCAAGCTGCACAAGCCGTTCTTCGTGGGCAGGAGGGCCATGGTCGAGGCCGCGACGAAGCGCGACCGCGAGATCGTTCGCTTCGTGGTCAGCGGCCGAGGTCCACGGCTCATCCGGCCCGGCCACGTGGTGGTGGACGGCCGCAAGGGCCGCTACGCCGGCGTGGTCACGTCCTGCACCCTTGCGGGCAGCCGCGAGGTGGGCCTGGCGCTCGTGCGCCGGAACCTGAGCATGGAGGACACGCCCCTGCAGGTCTTCCCCTACAAGAGGAAGGACAAGATGCCCGACAAGGTGGACCTGCACGACATGGGCGGGCAGGACTGGATCCCGATCTCGCGTGCCGCCCGGGTGCTGAGCCGGTTCCCCGGCGTCGGCGGTCCCGCCGCCGAATGATCGGGGACAGGCTCCCTGTCTGCAACACCCTTGAATCAATGATGATTCAGGTGCAACCGCGAACATTTTCCATTCATTTCCCCCCGTGGGTCATGGGGGTCAGACCCCGACACTGACACTTCCCGCAGCCCCGTACTGCCTCGGTGGCGTGAGCAGCGCGGGGCACTCCGGCACCGGGGAATTTTATGGTGCCTTCGACCCCGCGCCGCACCACGCCCCTTGAGCCGCCAACCGTCGAAGGGGACTGCTCCGCTGCGCTGAGCCTGTCGAAGCGTAGCCCCGGCTAGACGAGCTTGTCGTATTCCTCGTCCTTCATGTGGAAGACGTGATCCGGGCCCGGGAAGGCGCCCGATGCGACCTCCTCGCGGAACGCACTGGCGGCGCGGGCGATCTCGTCGCCGATCTCGGCGAACCGCTTGACGAACTTGGGCTTGAAGCCGGACTTGATGCCCAGGATGTCGTGCACGACCAGCACCTGGCCGTCGCAGTCCGCACCCGCGCCGATGCCGATGATCGGCACGGACACCGTTCGCGAGAGCAGGGCGCCGAGCCGGTCCGGAATGCACTCGACCACGATCATGAACGCGCCCGCGTCCTCGAGCCTGCGCGCGTCGTCCAGGATCTGCCTCGCCTGCCCGGCCTCGATGCCCTGCACGCGGTAACCTCCGAGCATGGACGCGGACTGGGGCAGGAGCCCGAGGTGGCCCACCACGGGGATGCCCGCGCCCACGATGGCATGCACCGTGTCGACCACTCCTCCTCCACCCTCGAGCTTCACGGCCGTGGCGCCGCCGTCCTTGACGAACCTGCCGGCGTTCTCGATCGCGTCGGGGATCGACCTCTGGAAGGACATGAAGGGCATGTCGCCGATCACCATGGCCCTCTCGGCCGCGCGCGACACGGCCCGGGTGATCACGATCATCTCGTCCATGGTGATGGGCAGCGTGTCGGGGTAGCCAAGCACCACGTTCGCCGCGCTGTCGCCCACGAGCAAGGTGTCTATGCCTGCCTTGTCCAGGATCCGGGCGGTGGGGTGGTCGTAGGCCGTGAGCATGGTGATCTTGCGCCCCTCGCGCTTCATCGCGACAAGGGTCGGCACGTCCACCTTCAGCTCCGTCATGGGGCCTGAATATCGCGTCTCCAGGGGATGGTCAACTCGGTGCGGACGGGCACCTGCGAACCGGTTTCCGGGCCCCGAAAGGGACCTCTTTTCACCACTGCGGGATCGCTTGACACTGATAGATCACTTTATTATATTCAACTCGATGCTGTATACAGTTTTCGCTGTAGTTTGAAGGGGTTAGGTGGTCATGGAGATACTCGAGCAGAAGGGGAACCCGGAGCTGGCCGAGATCTTCGTCGCCCGCATGAGACATGCTCCGCTGTCCCTCGTCGAATTCGTGGATGCGATCGATCCCAGGTATCCGCGTGAGGAGAAGTGGGTCATCACCGTGAGCACGCAGTTCGGGTGCCCCGTGCAGTGCCTGTTCTGCGACTCGGGCGGGTTCTACGACGGCAACCTGACGGCCGACGAGATCCTCGCCGAGATCGATCACGTGATCCGCAGGCGCTCGCCTGACGGGAAGATCGCGGCGACCAAGTTCAAGATCCACTTCGCGCGGATGGGCGAGCCCTCGCTCAACGCCGCGATGCTCGACGTGCTCGAGAGGCTTCCCGGGATCTACGACGCCCCTGGCCTCATCCCCTGCATTCCCACGGTGGCTCCGCAGGCGGCGGGCGACTTCTTCGAGAAGCTCCTCGTGATCAAGCGGAGGCTGTACGACGGAGGACGCTTCCAGCTCCAGTTCTCGATCAACACGACGGACGAGGAGCTGCGCGACAAGCTCATGCCCGTCAAGAAGTGGAGCTTCGGCGAGATCCGCGATTACGCGGCCAGGTGGTACAGTCCCGGCGACAGGAAGCTCGTGCTCAACTTCGCCCTCTCGCCGGACAACCCCGTTGACCCGGACGTGGTCGCGTCCAGCTTCGATCCGTGGACGAGCATGGTGAAGGTCACGCCCATCAACCCCACGGACATGGCCGTGAAGAACGGCTTCGAGACCATGCTGAGCGCCGAGGAGCCGCACGGAGCCGACAGACTCGTTGCCAAGCTGAGGGCGCGCGGCTTCGACTGCGTCATCTCCATCGGCGAGGCCGAGGAGATCGAGATCGGGAGCAACTGCGGGCAGGCCGCCACCCGCATCGTGCGCGGCCGGCTCCACGCCGAGCGCCGCACCGAGGCAAGGAGAGTCGTATGACCGACGAGAGCGCCGCCGAGGGCGAGGCCGCGGAGGAAGAGCGCGAGGTGGTCCGTGAGCCTTCGGGACCGGACATCGAGCCCAGCCAGGACTTCCTCCGGGAGGTCGAGGCCGCGACCGATCAGAGCCTGTCCGCCTGCTTCCAGTGCACGAAGTGCACCTGCGGCTGCCCGCTGAACGAGGACACGGACATTCACCCGAACAGGGTGATCAGGCTGATCCAGTTCGGCCAGCGCGACGAGGTCCTGCGCTCGAAGGCCATCTGGCTGTGCATCGGGTGCGAGACGTGCACGGCACGCTGCCCCAACAGCGTGGACATCGCCGCGGTCATGGATTACCTGCGGTTGACGGCCGTGGCCGAGGACGTCGAGCCCGCCGACGCGAAGGTCGCCAGGTTCCACGAGGCCTTCCTCGAGACCCTGCGCAAGTACGGCAGGAGCCACGAGATCGA
>JAFDER010000100.1 GCA_019310245.1 Deltaproteobacteria bacterium | reverse complement strand
GGGGTCAAGGAGGAGAGCTAATACCTGCAGACGGTATGGAAGGGACTTGCCCGGTCCGAACCGACGCCGCCCAAGCCGAGCTGGCCGAAATCGTTCCGTCCCCAGCCCATGACCCAGTCCGAGGTCTCGGCGATGACCAGAGAGTGCCAGCCACCCAGGGACAGTGCGAAGGCGGGACCGAAGTTGACGCCCGTTGCATCGAGCACGAACACGGGCTGCGTGGTCATGACGCCGGGGCCCGAGACGAGATTGCCCAGCTGGCCGTCCTCGCCGAGGCCCCAGCACATGACGTTGTTGCTGGTCAAGCGTGCGCAGGTGTGGTTGCTGCCGCCCGAGACCTCCGCGACGTCCGCGAGGAACGTCATCGTCATGATGTTCAGCAAGACGTACGAGGGGGCGGACCGGTTCTCCGCGAAGCCGGTGCCCAGCTGACCGTCGGTTCCCGCCCCCCAGCACTTGAGCCGTCTGTCGGACATGCGGGCGCAGGAGTGGTTGCCTCCGAGCCCGATCTGGACGACGGAGCTCAGCATCGCACCGTCCGAGGTGCTGGTGTCCACGTAGGTGGGACGGCTCATCGTCGTGGGCGTGGTCTCGCCGCCACCGAGCTGGCCCTGGTAGTTGCTCCCCCAGCACAGCACGTTGCCCGAGCCGTTCCGGGCGCAGGTGTGGTAGTTGCCGCAGTCGATCTCGACGATCCCGCCCAGGGCTCCGCCTCCGGTCGGCGGCACCACGAGGATCGGCGTCTCGGTGTCCGTGAACGTCGCGTTGCCGAGCTGGCCGTAGGCATTCCTGCCCCAGCAGCTGATCTCTCCCGACGTGAGCAGGGCACACGTGTGGAAGTAGCCCCCGCAGATCGTGTCCACACCGCTCGAGAGCCCCGACACCGCGATGGGCACGCGACTGTCGGTGGTCGAGCCATTGCCCAGCTGGCCCTCGCTGTTGTCGCCCCAGCACCGGGCCGCGCCGGCCGTGGTCACCGCGCAGGTGTGAGCCTGGCCGGCACCGACGTAGGCCACGCCGGACGTGAGGCCGGTCACATCGACGGGCCCCGAGCGCGTCGCGACCGAGCCGTCGCCCACCTGCCCCTCGTTGTTGTACCCCCAGCACCTGAGCCTGTCCGTGTCCACGATGGCACAGCCGTGGTGCAGGCCGGCCGAGATCTGCTCGGCGCCGGAGAGGTACAGCACCGGGGTTCCGACACACGTGGCGGAGCTCGTGCACGAGTCGCCTGCGGTGCAGAACTCCCCGTCGTCGCAGACGGCGCCGTTGCGGGTCGTCCAGCTGGTCTGGCTGGTGCCGTCGTCGCACTCGCGGCACTCGTTGCCCGGGTCGTGGGTCCCGTCGGAGTAGCAGGTCGAGCCGATGAGGCACCAGCTGGAGACAATGGGATGATTGCACGAGCCGCCCTCGCACACGTCGTCAGTGCACGAGTACGAGTCCGCCGTGCACGACGAGCCGTCGGAGCGGTCCACGAACGCGCTGGTGCTGGTGCTCGAGCGGCACTCCTCGCACTCGTCTCCCGGGTTCACGACCCCGTCGCCGAAGCACGAGCCCCCGATCAGGCAGTTGCCCGCGATGAGCGGATGGTTGCACGAATCCGCCGACTCGTCGCACCTGTCGTCCGTGCACGTGAGCCCGTCGACGCAGGTCGCGTCCCCGCCCGTGCACGTGCCCATGCCGTCGCACGTCTCGTCCGTGGTGCAGAACAGGCCGTCGTCGCAGGACGTGCCCGAGGTCGGCACGTTCCTGCGGTCGCACGCGTGCGCCGTCGTGTCGCAGAACTCCTCGCCGTTGCACAGCACGCCGTCGTCCGGGCACTCCGTGTCGGAGTCGCACCCCCACCTGCAGTCGTCGTTGCAGCCTCCCGAGCCCGGAGGCTCGCAGAACTCCCCGCCCGCCTCGTCCACGAACCCGTCGCCGCACGTGGACTCGGCCGGGTGGCCGTCGATGCAGATGATCCGCGGCGGTCCCACGTCCAGGAGGTGCCCGTCGTCCAGAACCGTGCCCGCTTCGCACATGTGCGAGTCCCCGTCGCAGATCTCCACGCCATTGCACTCGTTGTCGTCCAGGCAGTCTTCGTCGCCCTCGCACGAGTACCTGCAGTCGTTGTCACACCCGTCGCCGTCCACGTCGTTGCCGTCGTCACACTGCTCGTCGCCCTCGACATCGCCGTCACCGCACTCCGGCCCGCCGTCCGGGATCACGTCGGACCCGCCGTCCGGCACCAGGTCCGGCCCGGGCTCCGTCGATGCGTCGAAGGCGTCCGGCGCATCGCCGTCCACGTCCGTGTTGAACTCGGTGCTGCAGGCCACGAGCCCGGCAACGATCACGAGCAAAATCGCCAAATTGGTGCGAAGTGCCATGATCACTCCTCCCCGGCGGTCCGGTCTGAATGTTCAATTATAAGCTAATTGTACGGTCTATGATTGATGGGTCAAGTTAGGCTACAGACCGGTGACCTTGTAGCGCAGCGACGGGCTCCTGATCCCCGCCTCCTTGAACTTGCCGAGCATCACCTCGCGCGCCTCGCCGAGCGTGCCGTGCAGGACGTATTCCTTCTCGCCCTTCTTCTTGATGTACTTTCCGATGAGGTTCTCGGCGCGGGCCCTGTCGCCGGTGAGCTGGATGAGAGTCACCTCCTTGACGAGCGACTCCACAGCCGCGGGGATCTTCTCGAAGTCCACGGCAAATCTCCCGGCGTCCGCGTCCCACGTGACGGCGCCCGCGTCCATGTACCAGCCGAGCTGGATGGCGACCATCCTGGGGTACGTGCCCGGCAAAGGGTACTGCAGGAGGCCCAGGATGTGCATGAGCGCCGAGACGTACCGCACCTTCTGCTGCCTCTCGTCCAGCGTGCCCTTCTTCTTCTCGAACTGCACGAGCCACAGGCCCATGGTGTCGGCCTTGAGCTCCTCCATCAGAGAATCGTGCTCGCCCAGCGCCTCCTTGACCGTGGTCTTCTTGCCCTCGGGGGTCTTCACCTCCATCGTGTGATAGGCCCCGAAGCCGTGCGAGAGCTCGTGGAACGTCACGTTCGTGATGTCCGCGCGGATGTCCAGGAACTCGTTCTGCTCCTCGACCAGGATGAGCTCGGCGCGCGCCTCGACCACCTTCTCGAACGCCATCGAGTGGTTGATCATCATGACCTTCTTGTACAGTCCCTCGTCCACGCTCTTGCCGCGGTTGGGCAGGTGGAAGGCCACGGTGGCGCCGCGGTCCCTGCGGCCATCCCCGGAGGCCATCCAGATGTCCACGGCGCGGATCGCGATGCGCGGGTCGAGCTTCCGGCTCTTGTACACGCCCTTGCCCACGAGCTCGCCCAGGGAGTCCTCCATCTCCTGCAGGTTGTCCTTGAAGCCCGCCATGCCGGCCGTCAGCTCCTTGTCCTCCCTGCCGATGTACATCTCGAAGAGCGCCTTGAGCTGGTGGGGGTTCTTGTACGTCTCGTACGGCCCCACCGTGACCTCCCAGTCGCCCTCGAGCGCGATCCAGTCGTAGTCCGACTCGTCGTACGGGAACGGGTCGTAGGACTCGAACGCCTTGGCCCGCGAGTAGAGGAACTTCACGAGAGAGGGGTCCGGCGCGGTCGCGCCCGCCGCGTCCAGCTCCCTGGCCACGGCCTTCATCTTCGCCGCGAAGAGCCCCATCTGCGAGTACGCCAGCGCGTGGAAGCCGCCCTCCTTCTTGCGCATCACCACCGTGAACGGGCTGAGCAGGTCCGTGCCGTTCTCGAGCTCGCCCAGCGACTCGAACTCCTCGTCCGTCAGGTCCTTCGGCCAGTGCGAGTAGCCGATCCTCTTCTCGGGCTGCTCCTCGAGCGCGCAGCACTCGGGCGACTCGTCGTCCGCGCACCACGGCATCTGGTAGCGCATGAACAGCTTCTTCTCCACGTCCGTGCCCGAGGCCATGATCGCGTCGCGCCAGTCGAGGTTCTTGGGATGCAGCTGCAGCATGTGCAGCTCCTCGATGAGCTGCGCCGCCGCGAGCAGGTGCACGAGCATCTGCTTCTCTCCATCGCTCAGGTCCGCGGCCGAGTGCGTGAGCGTCACGTCGTCGTACCTGTCGTACTCCGCCTCGAGCAGCACCTGCCGCGGATCCGGCTCGGGCTCGGGAGCGGGCTTCACTGTCTCCTCGACCGGGACCGGCTTCGCGACCTTCTGCTTGCAGGATGCACAGACGGCGAGGCACAGGGCGGCGATCAGCATGCGCTTCATGGCGGTTCCTCCTGTCAGGCCGCCATCATATCCGCGGGAGCCGAAATGTCGACCACTGCAGCCCCTCGGCGAGCTCAAGTATCGGGGTCTGACCCCATCCCTGAGTCAGGGCAGGCGGAAGTGGTGGGTGGTCTCGACCCAGGAGAGCAGATCCATCTCGCCGGTCGTGTAGCCCCAGGTCCAGTTGTTGACCACCATGGGCAGTCCCGAGTCGTCCAGGTTCCAGGTCACGATGCCCACGTGGTCGGGCCCCTTCTTGGGAAGCGTGTCGAAGAAGACCACGTCGCCGGGCAGCCATCTGCACACGTCGTCGCCCTCGAGGTCCGCGTCCACGGCCGCCAGGTGCTTCTTCATGTAGACGAGCATGTTCTTCACGCGCCGGTGGTCGATGTTGGCGTTCGCCTTCTTGACGTGGGGGTAGGCCTTCTTCCTGGCCTCGATGTCGTCGTGGATCTTCACCTGCAGGTCGATGCCCGCGTTGCGGAACGCCCGGATGATCACGTCGGTGCAGCAGCCCACCTCGCGCGCCACGTCGCCCATGGGGTAGGAGATCTTGAAGTAGCCCGAGTCGTAGCCCGCGCCGTTGAGCGCCGTCTTCAGCGCCCCCGCGTGCACGTCCACCTGGTCGGGGATGCCGTCACGGTCCGCGTCGTCCGCGTCCTTGCCCTTGCCGCTCAGCACGGTCACCTTCGTGCCGGGCACGACCGCGTCGTAGACCTCCACGGCGTCCTCGTCGCGCAGGGCGATGCACCCGGCGGTCCAGTCATCGCCCACCCCTCCGCCGTGGATCCGTATCGAGCTACCGAGCTTCGTGTCCTGCGGCGGCATCACGCCCTTCTTGATCGCCGCCACGATGGCGTCGTGCTGGGCCTGACCGATCAAGCCCTTCTCGAGCCCCCGCTCGGCGTCCTTGACCGAGGGGTACGACAGCCGCATGGACCGTGCCCCGTACCTCGGCGCGAGATCCTCGTCGAGCATCTCGCAGATGAAGTACTCGCCCTCGGGGGTACGCCCGTCGCCCTGCTTCTTCTTGTCGCCCGCCGGCGTGAAGCCCAGGGAGACGGGGTACGTCTTCACCGCGACGCCGTGATACAGCAGGCTCAGCGTCCTCCTCTTCTTGTTGACGACGAGGGAGACGTCCTTGCCCCGTGCGCAGGCCGGCAGCGCGAACGAGACGTCCGCGTCCAGGTCCCCGAAGATCCCGCTGTCCACGACGCCGAAGGGCGCCAGACCCGTGGCGCTCGACGCGGGCTTCTCGCCCGGATCCTTCTCCCCGTCCCCGACCACTGCCTTGCCGGAGCTCTCCGCCTTGCCCGCCGGCCCGGCCAGGATGCGCAGGATGCCCGCCGGCACGACCACGAGGCACAGCGCGAGGATCACGAACACGGTCAGATCGCTCGTCCTGATGATCTTGCGCTCGGCCGCCATGTGGCACGCACCTCTCAAGGCCTCTTCCCGCTCTCTCATCTATAACGAGCAGAACCGGCCCTCATTCCTTTGGACGGCCGTGAAAACGCAATGAATGACAAATGTCTGCGGTTGTCTCCATATCATCAACGATAACGGGATATTGGAGGTAGGGAGCCTGTCCCCCTTGACCTGCGCCACGGATCTGGAGGAAAAGGCTTGGATGCAGAAGAACTTCGTACTCGACACGAACGTGCTCCTCCACGACGCCGATGCGATCACGGCCTTCGAAGACAACAACGTCATCATCCCCATCTACGTGCTCGAAGAAGTGGACTCCTTCAAGAAGGATCTCTCCGAGCTCGGCCGCAACGCCCGGCACGTCTCGCGCAACCTCGACAGCATGCGCCAGGGCGGCCGCCTGGTCGACGGCGTGCCCATCAGCGGCACCGAGGGCGGGACCCTCAGGGTCGTGTTCGCACGAAAGGAGCTGCCGCCCGAGTACGCGCTCACGAGCCACAGCGCGGACAACCGGATCCTGGCCGCGGCGCTCGAGGTGCAGGCAGAGGACCCCGACACGCCGCTCGTGTTCGTCTCGAAGGACATCAACCTTCGCATCCGCGCATCCGCGCTGGGAATAGCGGTCGCCGACTACGACCTGGAGCGCACGGACATCGCGGAGCTCTACTCGGGCGTGTTCAACCTCGCCACGAGCGCCGATCAGCTCGGCGAGCTCTTCCAGCAGGGCGAGGCGCCGCTTCCCGAGCGCGAGGAGGAGCCCTACCCGCCCAACTCGTTCGCCATCGTGATCGAGGAGGGGGGCAAGGGATCCGCCCTCGTCAGGCTTTACCCCGAGGAAGGCAAGATGAAGGTCCTCAGGGACATCGAGCGGGGCATCTGGGGCATCCGGCCGCGCAACAAGGAGCAGCGTTTCGCCTTCGAGCTCCTCCTCGACGACTCGATCCAGCTCGTCACCCTCGTGGGCCAGGCCGGCACGGGCAAGACCCTCCTCGCCCTCGCCGCCGGCCTCGACAAGGTGGACGAGCAGAAGCCCTACCAGAGGCTCCTCGTCTCCCGGCCCGTCTTCCCGCTCGGCAAGGACATCGGCTTTTTGCCGGGCGACATGGAGGACAAGCTCCGGCCCTGGATGCAGCCCGTGCGCGACAACCTGGAGCTGCTCCTCGGCTTCTCGCAGAAGGAGAAGAAGAAGGGCCGCTCCGCCCAGGAGCTCTTCGACCTCGACCTCGTGCACATCGAGCCGCTCACCTACATCCGGGGCCGCTCCATCCCGAAGCAGTTCCTCCTGGTGGACGAGGCCCAGAACCTCACCCCACACGAGGTCAAGACGATCATCACCCGCGCCGGAGAGGGCACCAAGATCGTCCTCACGGGCGACCCCTACCAGATCGACAACCCCTACGTGGACTCCACCAACAACGGCCTCATCCACGTGGTCAACCGCTTCCGGGGCGAGAAGCTCGCCGGCCACATGACCCTCTCGCGCGGAGAGCGATCCGATCTGGCCGAGCGCGCCGCCCGGCTCCTCTGACCCATGCGCATCGTCAGGTACCTGGACGCCACAGGAACGCACCACGGCTGCGAGCACCCCGACGGCTCCATCACCCGCCTCTCGGGCGACATCACCTCATTCACGGACACGGGCGAGCCCGTCACCCCAACGAAGATCCTCGCTCCCATCGAGCCGCGCGCCATCATCGGCATCGGCCTGAACTACAGGGGCCACGCGAAAGAAACCGGCCTCGACCTTCCCGAGAGCCCGATCGTGTTCATGAAGAACCCCGCCGCCGTCCAGAACCCCGGCGACCCCATCGTCATCCCCACCTCCTGCACCCGCGAGCCCGAGGTGGACTACGAGTGCGAGCTCGCCGTCATCATCGGCACGCCCGCCCGCAACGTCTCCCCCGAGGACGCCCTCTCCCACGTCCTGGGCTACACCGCCGCGAACGACGTCTCGGCCCGCAGGTGGCAGAAACGCGGGGGCGCGGGCCAGTGGATCCGCGGCAAGAGCTTCGACACGTTCTGCCCCCTGGGCCCCGCCATCGTCACGACCGACGAGATCCCCGACCCCCAGACCCTTCACATCTCCACCACCCTGAACGGCAAGCGCCTCCAGGACTCCCACACCTCGGACATGATCTTCCCCGTCTCCCGCCTCATCTCCGAGCTCTCCTGCGACATGACCCTGCTCCCGGGCACCGTGATCCTCACGGGCACACCGGAAGGAGTGGGATTCGTGCGCGAGCCTCCCATCTTCCTCAAAGCCGGCGACACCGTCACCGTGGAGCTCGAGCGCGTCGGCACCCTCACGAATCCCGTCACGGGCGCATGAAGTCCCCTGTGACAGCTCAGGGGAGCGGGAAAGAAGGGCAACGGAATGAACAGGGAGACAGGTCGGCACGAGCGGCTGGTCGGACCGACGACGGGAGCGAGCATGTGAGGGCTAGCATTGCGGCACGGAACCTGTCCTTCCCCGGAGGGGCCGCAATCCCCGCCGCCGGCCCGTACTCCCATTGTCGGCGCTCCTCGATGAAGATGTAAGCTGATATCTTTTCTCCAGATCGTGTATAATCTTGCTCACCTCGCGCAGCGTCCTGCGTTCAGGCATCACTCAACAGCCGTTCGAAACAGCCGCCGGTGACTCCCTCGCCGTTCCGCGGCCCACTCATCATCAAGCACGTCCCGGTGAATGCCAAACCTCACATGTCGCCTGCTCGGCATCCACTCGATATCGAGACGCAAGAGCGTGCAGGCCCGCTCGCCTCATCGACTGAATGGCAAGTGTTCGCGGTTGTGTCTGAAACGCCAACGAAAAGAAAGGGTTGCAGATAGGGAGCCTGTCCCCATAATAGGGGGATGGAGAGGAAGCGCGCAGTGCTCGCGGCAGCGGCGCTCGGGATCGCGGCGCTCGCCGTCGCGGGGCTCGTCGTGTGCCGTCACGTCTCTCCCGGACCCACCGCACCGACCACGAAGGACGCATCCATGATCGACCTGCCCGACCCGGACACGAAAGGAACGGCGAGGCTCGAGTCGCTTCTCGAGGCCCGTCGCTCGCACCGCAAGTTCGCACCCGACGCCCTGGAGCTTGCCCAGCTCTCGCAGCTATTCTGGGCCGCGCAGGGCTGCACCACGGACAAGTGCCTTCGCACCGCGCCGTCTGCCGGCGGCACGTTCCCGCTCGACATCCACGCCGTGGTGGGCCAGGCAGGCGTCATGGGCCTCGACGAGGGCGTCTACCTCTACCATCCCCGCCCCCACGCGCTCGAGCGCACGGGCGAGGGAGACCGCCGCTCCGACCTCGCAGCGAAATGCGTCAACCAGATGTTCATCGCCCAGGCGCCCGTCACCCTCGTCATCGCCGCGGACGTCTCGCGCACCGCGAAGGCCTACGGCGAGCGCGCCCGCCGGTACGTGGACATGGAGGCCGGCCACGCCGGCCAGAACATCTACCTGCAGGCGCAGGCCCTGGGCCTGGGCACCGTGGCCGTGGGCGCGTTCGCCGACGCTGCCGTGACAGCCTTGCTCGGCCTGCCCGCCGGCCAGGAGGCACTCTACGTCTTTCCCGTGGGCACACCACTGGACTGAACTCATACTTGCTCTATGCTATCTGACATCGCAAAGCACGGACACCAAACACCCGACGGAGCTGCCATGACCAGGATCGCCACCATCACCCTCGTCCTCCTCGTCGCCTCGTGCTCCAAAAGCGAGGATTGCCCCGTGGGCACGTTCAACTGCATCGGCATCTGCGCGGATCTCCTGAACGACCCCTCGAACTGCGGGGCCTGCGGCCTGGCCTGCGCCCAGGGCCACGTCTGCACGAGCGCCGTGTGCGTCCTGTCGTGCCAGGAGGGATACACAGACTGCTCGGGCACGTGCCGCGACGTCATGACGGACCAGTACAACTGCGGCACGTGCGGGATGACGTGCGCCGCGGGCTACACGTGCATGGATGGCGCCTGCGCTCCTGACTGCCCCGAGGGCTACACGGCCTGCTCGGGCGTGTGCAAGAACCTCGCGAACGACCCCACGAACTGCGGCGATTGCGCCAACGCCTGCGCCGCGGGCGAGGTGTGCATGACGGGCGCGTGCTCCTTCACGTGCCCCTCGCCCTACATCGACTGCTCGGGCTCGTGCGCCGATCTCGCCACCGATCACCTCAACTGCGGCTCGTGCGGCAGCGCCTGCCTCTCGGGCCAGATCTGCGAGGCGGGCGCCTGCGCGAACTCGTGCATCGCGGGCCTGACGCTGTGCTCGGGCGCCTGCGTCGACCTCCAGCGCGACCCCGAGAACTGCGGCTCGTGCGCGAGCAGGTGCGGCACGGGAGAGAACTGCTACGCCGGCGCGTGCATCGCCGCCTGCCCGGGCGGGTTCACGGACTGCTCGGGCACGTGCCGCGATCTCGACTCCGACCGGCTCAACTGCGGCGCCTGCGAGGACCCGTGCGTCGACGGGCTGGTGTGCGAGTCGGGCGCGTGCATCGCCCGCTGCGTCTCGCCCTTCGTCAGCTGCTCGGGCGTGTGCTCGGACACGAGC
>JAFDER010000099.1 GCA_019310245.1 Deltaproteobacteria bacterium | reverse complement strand
AACAAGTGCAAGGCCAAGTACACCATCTCGGCCGACAGGGTTCAGGGCAGGGTCCTCAAGATCCGGTGCAGGGAGTGCGGCGACATTCTCGAGATCCGTGGTGACGGCCTTGCCGCCGGTGTTCTTCTTGACGGCGGCAGTCGACGCAAGGCCGGATCGAGCAAGGACCTCTCGGAGAACTACAAGCTCTCCAGCCTGAAGGACAGGTTCAAGGAGTCCTTCACGGCCAAGGGCACGGGACAGCTTCCCGGCCACGACCCGCTCGAGCAGCCCACGTCGATGGACGACTTCCCGCTCGAGAGGTCCTCGCACGAGGACGCCGCTCACGAGACGAAGGATCCGAAGCGCTGGTACGTTGCGGTGCGCAATCAGCCGGTGGGTCCGGTCAGCAAGACCAAGATCAGGAGCTACCTGAGGCGCAACGAGGTCGAGCCGAAGGCCCTGGTCTGGCGGGAGGGCTTCGACGACTGGAAGCCTCTTGCCGCATGTCCCGAGCTCGCGGATCTCGTCGAGGGGGACAAGCCGGCACCGGACATCGCTCCAGCCTCCGCCGGCGTCTCTCCGCCCCCTCCCGGCCCGTCCGCCGACCAGGGCGAGGCGGAGGCCATGAGGGGGTTCCACGTCGGCCGGATCGACGCCCAGCAGAACGTCGCGGAGGTCCTGGCAGCCGGTGACGCCCTCGAGCACGACGTGTTCAAGGCCGCCTCACCGGTGGTCGAGAAGGAGCCGACGTTCGTCGAGAGGTTGATGAACAGCCGCATCGCCCTCATCTGCATCGGGTCCGTCGCATTGCTCATCCCGTTCGGGATCACGATGCTCGTCGTCGGCCGGGACGGCGGCGGCGCCGAGACCGAGGCGGAGGCGCTCGTCTCGGTGGAGGACGAGCAGCCTTACAGCGACCACTCCGAGCGCGGCAACATCCTGGCCGGGCTCACCATCACGCTGGAGGAGGTGATCGAGGAGGAGCTGGCCACGGAGAAGCAGAAGGCAGGGACGTTGAAGACGAACGGCCTTCCGAGGGGCAAGCAGAAGAAGTTACAAGGTGGTGAAGACGAACTCCAAGAGCATCCAGAAGTGCTACGAGAAGGTCCTCGGAAAGGGCATGGGCACGAAGGACGACATCAAGGTCAAGATGCGCGTGAACGTGGGATCGAGTGGAATGGTGACCAAGGTGAAGGTCATCCAGATCACGAACTTCGGCAACTTCCTCACGCCGTGCATCGAGAAGGGCCTCAAGGGCTGGATCTTCCCGAGGGCCGACGCCCCGTCCGAGTTCATCTTCCCTGTGCTCCTCACGCCGAAGCACTAGCCGGCATTGGCCGGAAGGGGGAAAAATGCATGGAACCGAGGCCCTTTTCGAGATGGGCATGTCCGCCGCCCTGCTCGCCATCGTCGTCTCGCTGCCGGTCCTTGCCGTGAGCCTGGCCGTCGGGTTCACCGCCTCCTTCTTCCAGGGCCTCACCCAGGTGCAGGACCACACCCTGACGTTCGTGCCCAGGCTTCTCGCCGTCCTCATCACGCTCGCGCTGGCGGCGCCCTGGATGGGCGCTCAGGTGGTGCGTTTCACGATCCAGGCATGGATGATGCTTGATAGGTTCTGAGCCTATTGACTATAAAGGCTCGACCCCTAAAATGTGCCACGCCTTTGGAATCGCCGGGAGGTGCACATGACCGTCAAGGTAGCCATCAACGGGTACGGCCGCATCGGCCGCTGCATTCATCGTCGCATCCTCGAGCTGGGGAACGCCTGCGGTCTCGAGCTCGCTGCGATAAACGACATCACGAGCACGGAGACACTGGCGCATCTGTTCAAGTACGATTCGGTCCACCGCACGGCTCCGCACGATGTCCGGACCGACGGTGAGAGCCTGGTCGTCGACGGCAAGTCCGTTCCGGTGCTCGCCGAGCGCGATCCCGCCTCCCTGCCCTGGGCGAAGCTGGACGTGGGGATCATCTTCGAATGCACCGGCCTGTTCCGCACGAAGGAGCTCGCCTCGAAGCACGTCGAGGCAGGCGCCAGGAAGGTGATCCTCTCTGCTCCCGGAAAGGGCGTGGATCAAACGATCGTGTTCGGAGTCAACAACGCGTCCTACGATCCCGGCGCACACACGGTCATCTCGAACGCCTCGTGCACCACGAACTGCCTGGTTCCCGTGGTCAAGGTCATCAATGAGACGTTCGGGATCGAGACGGCGCAGATGACGACCATCCACTCGTACACCAACGGCCAGAGGATCCTCGACACGCCGCACAAGGACCTCAGGCGGGCCCGCGCAGCAGCCGTATCGATGATTCCCACGACGACGGGCGCTGCCCGCGCCGTGACGCTCATCTTCCCGGAGCTCGAGGGCAAGATAGACGGGCTGTCCATCCGCGTGCCCACCCCGAACGTCTCCATCGTGGAGCTCACGGCGCACGTGCAGAAGCCGGCGACCGTCGATTCCGTCAATGCAGCGCTCAGGGAAGCTGCTGAAGGGGAGCTCAAGGGGGTCCTCGCCTACTGCGACGAGCCTCTCGTCTCGGTGGACTTCATGGGCAACCCGCACTCGTCCATCGTGGATGCGGATCTGACCATGGTGATCGGAAACGACAACGTGAAGGTGTTCTCCTGGTACGACAACGAGTGGGGCTACTCCTCGAGGATGGTCGACCTGGCCGGATACGTCGCCTCCAAGGGGTTGTAGGCAAGCGGCCGGAGGACGTGGTGATTCGCTCTGTTGACCAGGTACAGATCGAGGGCCGGCGTGTCCTCGTCCGCGTGGACTTCAACTGCCCCCTCGAGGGCGGGAAGGTGGCGGACGACACGCGCATCAGGGCCGCCCTGCCCACGATCCGGCATGCCCTGAAGGCCAGGGCCAAGGTGGTGGTGGTGAGCCACCTCGGCCGTCCCAAGGGGGAGCCGGATCCCAGGTTCTCCCTCGAGCCCGTCGGCCTCAAGCTCGCCGAGCTCCTCCAGGCGGACGTGGTCCTCGCAGACGACTGCGTCGGCGACGGGGCGCGCAAGGTCGTCTCGGATCTCTACGGCGGACGAATTGCCATGCTCGAGAACCTGCGCTTCAATCCCGGGGAGAAGGGCAGAAGCGAGAAGTTCGCGGCCGAGCTCGCGTCCTTCGGCGATGTGTACGTCAACGACGCCTTCGGCGTCTCGCACCGCGGCGACGCATCCGTGGCGCTCCTGCCCCGACTGCTGGAGGAGCGCTGCGCCGGGTTCAACACGATGAAGGAGCTCGAGGCGCTCGGCAGGCTCCTGGGCGATGTGAAGCGCCCCTATACTGCCATTCTCGGGGGAGCGAAGATCTCGGACAAGATCAAGGTGGTCCAGGCCCAGCTCGAGCACATCGACACCCTGATCGTGGGCGGCGCCATGGCGAACACGTTCCTGGCGGCGCGCGGCCACTCCATGGGAAGGAGCCTCGTCGACGAGGACAGCTTCGTGCACGCGCGTGTCGTCATCGAGGAGTCGAGGCGCCGCTCGGTGCGCATCCTCCTGCCCGTGGATCTCGTGGTGAGCGGCGGGCCCGAGGATGGTGCCTGCGAGATCGTCTCCGTGGACGGCGTCCCGGACGACAAGATGGCCCTGGACGTGGGGCCTGTGACCCTGGAGGCGTTCTCGGCCGAGATCGAGAAGGCCGGTACGATCTTCTGGAACGGCCCGATGGGCCTGTTCGAGAGATCACCCTTCGATGCAGGTACGGTGGCCGTGGCCGAGGCCGTGGGCCGGTCCGTCTCCTTTTCCGTCGTCGGCGGAGGAGACTCGGTCGCCGCCATCAAGCAGAGCAGGCTCGAGTCCCGGTTCGATCACATCTCGACCGGAGGTGGAGCGAGCCTCGCCCTTGTCGGCGGGCAGGAGATGCCCGGCCTCATGGCGCTGGAGGATTGAGACATGAGCCAATCAACGAGACGGCCGATGGCCGCGGGCAACTGGAAGATGAACCTGACGCGGTCGAGTGCCCGCAGGCTCGTGGACGAGCTGCGCAACCTGAACTACACGCTCGAGTCCGTCGACATCCTCGTGGCCCCTCCCATGCTCCTCGTGCCCACCGTGGTCAAATGGGTCAGCGGGTCCACGGTCGCCGTGGCCGCGCAGAACATGCACTGGGAGTCGAAGGGTGCCTTCACCGGTGAGGTGAGCGCCGCGATGGTGCGCGAGGTGGGCTGCACGCACGTGATCCTGGGTCATTCCGAACGCCGACACGTGTTCGGGGAGACGGACGAGTGGGTGCACAGGAAGCTGGTCGCGGCGCTCGAGAACGACCTCGTTCCCGTCCTGTGCGTCGGCGAGAAGCTCGATGAGCGTGAGGCCGGCAGGACGCTGGAGGTGGTCGGGTCCCAGCTCGACGCCGCGCTCGAGGGCGTCTCCTCCGAGGACGTGCTGAGGGTGGTCGTCGCCTACGAGCCCGTGTGGGCCATCGGTACGGGGAAGACGGCGACTCCGTCGGACGCCCAGGAGGTCCACGCCTTCATACGGCGGCACCTCGGCGAGGGACGTGGAAGCGAGACGGCCGAGCGCGTGCGGATCCTCTATGGCGGGAGCGTCACGCCGTCCACGATCGCCGGACTCATCGTAGAGAAGGACATCGACGGGACGCTCGTCGGGGGAGCGTCTCTCAACGCGGAGACGTTCGTCCCGATCGTCAAGTCATCAATGAAGAGGTAACGGGTCATGAGCAGCTTCCTGGTCATCATCAAGGGCTTCACGTACGGCCTTCACATCATCGTGTGCATCGTGATGATCCTCGCCATCCTCCTGCAAGCCGGCAAGAGCGCCGGCATCGGCTCGGCGCTCGGCGGTGGAGGCAGCCAGACACTGTTCGGTGCTGGCGGAGGCCAGGGTTTCCTGGCCAAGTTCACGACGGCCGCAGCCATCATCTTCATGTTCACGTCGATCGGGCTCGCCAAGCTCTCGACCCCGTCGGAGGGAGGCTTCGAGAAGAAGGTCGAGGAGCAGAAGGCGCAGCTTGCGGAGGGCAAGGGCGAGGAGGTCGATCTCGAGGATCTCGGCGTTTCGCAGATGCCCGAGAGCGAGGAGACCGAGGCCCTCGTGGAGGAGGCCAGCGAGAAAGAGGCCATCGAGGAGGCCCTCCTGGAGGAGGCCGGCGAGGAAGAGGCCATCGAGGAGGCCGGCGAGGAAGAGGGGGCGACCGGGGAGCCCGCCGAGGAGCCCGCGGTGGAGCCCGCGAAGAAGCCGGTGGCCGAGCCTGCCGAGAAGCCCGCGAAGAAGCCGGTGGCCGAGCCTGCCGAGAAGCCCGCGAAGAAGCCGGTGGCCGAGCCTGCCGAGAAGCCCGCGGAAGAGCCTGCCGAGTAGCCTTTGTTGTCGTACTTGTTCTTGCTGGATCGTGCCAGACCGTGCCGCGCGGCACGGATCCGCCCGACCTGAACCTCCCCGACAGCACATGATTTCAAGGGGTTGCAGATGATCTCCGCTGGCATGAGCCTTGCGATTCTACTGGTTTCCATAGACCCAGATGAACCGGAGGCGAGAGATGACGTTTCATTCCAAGAAAAGCACATGGCTGGCGGCGGGATGGGTGGTTTCGGCTTGCTGTCTCGTGGGCTGTCTGCCGGCGGGCGGCATCTCGATCGGCGATGACGAGATGCTGGAGGGCTACGGGCTGCGCATCGACGAGACGCGGATCCAGGCGAGCCTCGAGACCGGAGCCGCCTACGTGGACTTCCCGATCGAGGTCATCGACCCGTCGCAGGGCATGGTGCCCGTCGACGTGGAGGTGGCCATCCGGGACCTGCACGGCGAGCTCTACGGCCTGGCGAGGGTGCATGATGAGCTCGAGGAGGAATCGAACATCGTGCAGCTCGAGGTGCCGGGCCTGCCCGATGCGCTCTTTTCCGACACGCTCGGGGACTACAACCTCGAGTTTCGGGTCGAGACCACGGGCGGCGACCTGTACGGCAGGCGGTCGATGTTCTCCGTGGTCCGGCGCGTCTCCGCCGTGGTCGTTGGCTCGGACGTGCTCGTCGCTGGCGGACAGGGAAGCCTCAGGGTCACGGTCTCGGACGCCTCCGGCGATGCGCCCATCCCGGACGCCCGCATCGAGGTCGACTACGTGTCCGACGAGGGCTCCTCGAACGAGCTCTACTCCGGGAGCACGGACGCCTTCGGCGTGTCCAAGGTCTGGTTCCCGGTCCTGCCGGCCTACGAGGGCACCGGCCAGCTGGCCGTGCGCGTCTACCACGAGGAGGGGAGCAGCGAATCCCGCCATCCCATCCAGATCAAGAGGCAAAGCCGCATCCTGCTCACCACGGACAAACCCCTCTACCAGCCCTCGCAGACCATGCACCTCAGGGCCCTGGTCATGGACGACGCCCGCCGCACGCCGGCCGCTCACCAGGAGGTTCTCTTCGAGGTGCGCGACGGCAAGGGCAACAAGGTCATGAGGAAGGAGATCGACACGAACGAGTACGGCGTGGCCTCCACCACCTTCCGCCTGGCACGGATGGTGAACATGGGCAGGTACACCATCGCGGCCGCGGTGGGGGGAACGGTCCAGGAGAAGACCGTGACCGTGGACCGCTACGCCCTGCCGAAGTTCAAGGTGGAGCTCGCCATGGACCGTGGGTACTACATGGCGGGCCAGACGGCGCACGGGACGCTCCGGGCCGACTACACCTTCGGCCAGCCCGTGGCCCGAGCGGACGTCTCCGTGACGCTCTACCAGTACGTGGGCGAGTGGGACGAGTACGCGATCCTGAGCGGCGAGACGGGCGATGACGGGGCGTACCAGTTCGATCTCGATCTTCCTCCCTATGCGGTGGGCCTGCCTCTCGAGCAGGGAGGCAGCCTCATGAAGATGGACGTGCTGGTGACCGATGGCGCGGGGAGCTCGCGGCTCGTGGAGAGCTCCATCACGATCGCACAGAGCAACGTCATCATCCAGGTCATCCCGGAGCGGTACATGCTCGCGCCGTCCATCGAGAACATCGTCTGGATCGTCGCAACGAACCCGGCGGGCGCCCCCGTTGCCGCCGATCTCGAGATCAACGTCAACGGCTCGGAGATCGTCGAGGTGTCGACCAGCGAGATGGGCCTCGGCACCCTGCACTTCGTTCCCATCGAGGGGACGAACAGCCTGTCCATCAGCGGCGAGGACGAGACGGGGTCCACGTTCACGCAGTACGTCAACCTGTCCACCGACGGCACGGGCGGCGAGGTCGTGCTGCTGCGCACCGACGCGGCGCTCTACAGGGTCGGGGACTCCATCCACGCATCCGTCACCGCACCGCGCGCCAGCGACCGCGTGTACCTCGACGTGGTGCGCGGCGGCCAGACCGTGCTCGAGGACATCCTCGAGGTGGTGGATCACGGGGCCGAGGCGATCATCGACCTGGGCAACGACATGTCGGGTACACTGGTGCTCTCGGTCTACTACATCTCGGACGACGGCAACATCGTCCGCGATCAGCGTGTGGTGTACGTGGAGCCCGCCACGGGCCTGAGGCTGAGCCTCGAGACGGATCGCGACGTCTACCGGCCCGCAGGCACGGCGGTGCTCGACATCCGGGTCGTCAACGTGCAGGGAGAGCCCGTGCAGGCCGCGGTTGGCATCAACGTGGTGGATGAGGCCGTGTTCGCCCTCACGGAGCTCAAGCCCGGGATGGAGCAGACCTACTTCAACCTCGAGGACGAGATCCGCGAGCCCACGGTCACGGTCTACGGGTGGAGCGTGCAGGACCTGTTCACCGGCGGGTCCGTCGACACGGGGGATCCCGACGCCCAGGACACCGCCGCGATGCTCTTCGCCGCCGCCTCGGGCGGCGACGTCTTCGGCATCTACTACTCCAGCCGCCTGAACGTGCTGACGGCCGTGCTCTCGGTGACCGGCTCGCGGGTCGACGAGGACCTGGAGGCCATCGTCGAGGCGCTCGAGAGGTATCTCGCGGCCACCGCGGACTCGTTCCTCGGTTCGCCCACGGCGGCCTCCTGGGTGAGCGCCCACAAGGACTCCTGGTACGATCCCTGGGGCCAGCCGTACGAGGCGATCTTCTCCGGCTCCAGCCTCACCCTTCGCTCCTCGGGAGTGGACGAGCTGTGGGGCACCGAGGACGACCTGGAGTCGGGCGGCTACGTGGACCTGAACGCCGGCCGCGACCTTCCCGGAGGCTTCACCGGCACAGAGGACGATGGCGAGTGGGATCCGTCGAACGTCGCCGATGCGGCCGCCGACGCCAGCTCGCCTCCCGACGATCACGGCGAGGAGGGGGAGGAGGGCGTCCACGTGCGCTCGTACTTCCCCGAGACGCTCCTCGTCGAGCCGTCGCTCATCACCGACGAGGCGGGGCACGCCACGCTCGAGATCCCGCTCGCGGACTCGATCACCACGTGGCGCGTCTCCGGCATGGCGAACTCCACCGCCGGCGAGCTCGGATCGAACACGGAGGGCATCCTCGTGTTCCAGCCGTTCTTCATCGACGTCAACTTCCCGGCCACGCTGACGCTGGGTGACACGATCACCGTGCCGGTGGCGGTCTACAACTACACCGAGAGTGTGCAGGACGTGACGGTGAGCGTGACGGAGGACGAGTGGTTCACGCTCGGCACCCCCGCCGTGCAGACCGTCTCGGTCGAGGCCATGAGCGTGACCAGCGTGCCCTGCACGATCACCTCGGACGCCGTTGGCTGGCACATGCTCGAGGCGTGGGGCTCCTCGGGCGGCGAGGCGGACGCCGTGCGCAGGTCCATCGAGGTTCTTCCCTCCGGCCAGGAAACGACGCAGAGCCGGAGCGACATGATCGAGGGATCTTCGACGGGCTCCGAGGTCGTCGTTGAGCTCCACATTCCCGCCGGCGCGGTGGACGATGCGAGCGAGCTTCTCGTCAAGGTCTACCCCGGGATGTTCTCGCAGGCCGTGGAGGGGCTGGATTCCATCCTGAGGATGCCCTCGGGGTGCTTCGAGCAGACCTCGTCGGCCACGTACCCGAACGTGATGGTGCTCGACTACCTGCAGGTCTCGGGCCAGTCCACGCCCGAGGTGGAGCTCAAGGCCAGGGAGTACATCAACCTGGGCTACCAGCGCCTTCTCACCTACGAGGTGAGCGGGGGTGGCTTCTCCTGGTTCGGCCAGGCTCCGGCCCACAACGTGCTCACCGCCTACGGACTCATGGAGATCTCCGACATGGCAAGGGTCCACCCCGTGGACGAGGCCGTCATCACGCGCACCGCGGCGTGGCTCGCCGCGGGCCAGTCCAGCGATGGATCGTGGACGCCCACCGACGGCGGGATCGCCGAGGGCGCGATCGACAACTACGAGAATAACGTCCTGAGGACGACAGGCTACATCCTCTGGTCCCTGCTCGAGAGCGAGTACGACGGCTCCTCCGTCATCAGCTCGGCCGTGCGCTACATCGAGTCCCACAGGTCCGACGCCGCGGACCCCTACACCATGGCGATCCTCTCGCTCGCGCTGCTGGGCGACAATCCCGACTCCAGCGCCGCCCAGGGCCTGCTCGACGATCTGGCCGAGGCCGCCGTCATCGAGGAGAACGGGGCGCACTGGGAGGGGGGGGACGATCCGGGTCTCACCTACTCCTCGGGCGACGCGCACTCCATCGAGACCACCGCCCTGACCGCGCTCGCATTCATGCGCGCAGGTGCACACATCGATCTGGCGCAGCAGGCCCTGAACTGGCTCGTGCGCAACAAGGACTCGTTCGGCAACTGGCACACCACCCAGGCGACGATCTACTCGATCCGCGCCATGATCACGGCCATCGCCGGCTCCGGTGCTCCGGCAACGGGAACGATCGACGTGCTGCACAACGGCACGATCGTCGAGATCCTGACGCTCACGCCGGAGGACTACGACGTCTTCCGCCAGGTGGACCTCAAGGAGTACTACGTGGAGGGCACGAACACCGTCCGGGTCGTCTTCACCGGCGACGGCACCCTCATGTACCAGGTCTCGGCCATCCATTACCTGCCCTGGGCCGGCTCCACCGATCCGGGCGACGGGCCCATCGGCGTCGAGGTGGACTACGACTCCACGGACCTCTACACCGACGACGTGGTCACGGTCACCGTGGACATGGTCAACCGCACCGATGCGAACCTCATGATGGTCATGCTCGACCTCGGTCTCCCGCCCGGGTTCTCCGTGCTCACGGGCGACCTGGACGCGCACGTCTCCGCGGGCCTGTTCAGCCGCTACGAGATGACGGGCCGCCAGATCATCGTCTACTTCGAGTACATCGCGCCGGGCCACACCACGTTCAGCTACCGCATGCGGGCCAACAATCCCATCGAGGCCGAGGCCCCCGCCAGCCGCGTCTACCTCTACTACGACCCGCGGGTCGAGTCCTTCTCCGCTCCCATCGCCGTGCGCGTCGACTGACGCTCCACGTCCCCACCAATGGCATCGTCATGATGTTGACGCACCCGCGCGCGTGTCGTGCGCTCGCTCCTCGTTGTGATATGCTCGCAGGAGCGAGGATGAAGATGAAGATCACGTGCATCGTGGTGCTTCTCGCCGGGGCGACCGCAGCATGCCACTCGGGCGAGCAGAGGATCGGCGGCGATGCCACCACCCGGCCGGACGTCCTGTCCGATCCGGCGTGGGACGTCGCGGATGCGACCGTCGACGGCTCCCCCGGCGACGTCGACACGGACGCCGCGGCCGATCCCTCGCCGGACTCGTCGCCCTGCACCGAGCCGCCTCCATGCCCCGAGGGTCCTGTGGACGGGATCATGGGCAGGGCCTGCTACGGCGACGGAGCGTGTGACGAGGTGCCGGGTGCCCGGTGTCGCGCCGAGGTGGCCGAGTTCTTCGATGGAGAGGAGTACCGCACAAATCCTGGAGGCTCATGCGTTCTTTACACCGCGGGCGATCTCGCCTGCGACCCGGTGGACGACTCCGGCTGCCCGCCCGGGTCGCACTGCCTGGCCACGGGCTACAGGACGGGCAGCGAGTGGTTCATGTGCATGGATGCCTGCACCCCGGCGGACAGCTCGGGCGACCTCTACGACTGGGCCTGCGGGTGCCGCGAGGGCTACGAGTGCAACCTGTCCCGAGGCCTGTGCCTCTCGGGCTGCTCGAACGACAGGGAATGCTGCGAGACGTGGACCGATCTCAACGGCAACTACAGGCGCGAGGCCGAGGAGGTGGTCCGGTACTCGGAGTGCTCGAACTACTGCGACGGTGACGACCCCGAGGAGGTGGCCGACTGCCGCGCGAGCTACTCGTGCATCAACCTGGGAAGGGACGGCGC
>JAFDER010000098.1 GCA_019310245.1 Deltaproteobacteria bacterium | reverse complement strand
CCTCACCTGGAAGGCCGTCTCGTCCGGGATCCAGCACGTGACGTCCATCTGGCTGGTGTCCCACGCCCGGCCGGTCCACCACGAGTAGCCGCTCATGATGTCGATCGCCACGAGCGGGTGGGGCCTGAACTGGATGCCGCCCGTGAACATCATGTTGAGGTAGGGGTCGTTGTAGCGCATCGGACCGACCTGCACGTCCCGCCCCAGGGCCCGGTCGTCGTGCATGATGAAGATGTTGAAGTTGAAATCCATGTGGAACGCCACGAGCAGCTTGTCCGCAGCGCCGGCCCGACCCGGGGCGGCGAGCGCGAGCGCGACGGGCAGGACGGCCGCGGCTAGTCGTAGACCAAGACGACCCATGAGTCGTACCTCTCGTTGTCCTGCCAGGCGCGGATCACGTACATGTCCTCGGGCACCACGACTCCAAGGTCGTCCCGCGTGTCCCATGCCACGGGATCGGGCACCAGGTCCGGATCCCCGTTGTAGAGCTGACGGACGGCCGTGCGGTGCGAGTTGACCACGTCGATCTTGAGGGTGCACGCGTAGCAGTCCGGCGGCGTGAACTCCTCGAAAAGCACCGTGGCACCGCGCTGGACCACGTCGTAGGGGTCGGTCACGGAGCAGCACATGCACCCGCCTTCGAGGACCAGAAGCGCGAGGCCGCAGAGGACGAGCCTCCATCTTTCCATGGTCTGCCTCCTCAGGTGTTTCGCGGTTACTCTACAACGAGAACCACGATCGCACCAATCCCCCCTGCGAAAACGCACGGTTCCTGGCTACTCGCAGTACAGGAAGGGCATGTAGTGCAGCGTGTCCTCGCCAACCGTCGTGTCGTCGTCCACGACCCAGGCCACGCCGTAGCCCGCCCCCGTCCAGACGAGAGAGACGGCCGTGATCTCGCCGTCGCTCACCGTCAGGGGCGTGTCGCCCAGGTCCACCTCGAGCGAGGTCGAGAGCTGGGCGAAGTAGACCTCGTCGTCGCCCGGCACGCCGTTCTCGTCGGCCCAGGCGAGGCCGAAGCCCGACGCGAGGGACACGAGCGACGGGCTCAGGATCGCGGACGGCACGTTGCCCGCCGTGGAGGAGACGGGCGCCGAGGCGACCGTCTCCGTCCCCGAGGCGTCGTAGCCGGCGCAGTAGAGCTCGTGCCCGCTGTCGCGGAAGTCCTCCCAGCACACCGCGAGCACGCCGTCCGACCATGCGGCCACCGGCATCTTGGCATCCGAGTCAGATGGCGAGATCATGGTGGGTCCGCTCGTGACCGAGCCCGATGCGTCGAGGATCGCCAGGTAGATCCGGAACTCCCAGATCGCCCCGCCCGCCGTGTCCGCCCAGACAAGGTAGTAGCTGGAGCCCGACCAGACCACGGAGGCGTTGAAGGAGTTGCCCGCCGCGTCCTGGACCCTCGTGATGGAGCCGTCGATGGAGCCGTCCGTACCGACGAGCGCGAAGTAGATGTCCATCGTGGAGTCCTTGTTGTCGGTCCATGCCGCGCCGATGCGGCTCCCCGACCAGGCGGCCCCCCCGAGCATCGCGTTCACGCCGTCGGTCGTGACCTGCGCCTCCGCCCCGGCGAGGCTGCCGGCAGCGTCCACGCCGCCCAGGAACAGGTTGCCGGCCGGCATGGCCCGCGAGTCGCCCCACACCGACACGAAGCGGTCGCCCGCCCACACGACGGCCGGAGGCCTGGACTCGAGCGCCGCGTCGCTCACCTGCACCTCGGTGCCGACGAGCGTCCCGTCCGGATCGAGGATCTGGAAGTAGACCTCCTCGTTGGTCACTCCCAGCTCCTCCTCCCTGCCGTCGCTCCAGCCGAGGCCGATCACGCCGCCACCGTACGCCAGGCGCGCGCCGCCGCCCGTGTCGGCGCCGATCTCGCCGCCCGGATCGGCGACGAGCACGGCCGTGCCCGTGTGCAGGCCCGGGGACGTGCAGGGATCCACGACCTCCTCGTCCACCACGTCCTCGACGGCATCCACGGCCACGTCGTCGACCGTCTCGTCGACCACGTCGTCGTCGTCCTCGACGTCCTGGCCGTCAGCCACGTCGTCGATGCCGTCGACCTCGCCGTCCTCGTCGCCGTTGCCTTCCTTGCCCCCGCAGGACGCGAGGACGACCGCGAGAATCGGAACGATCCAGAACCCGAAGCGTGGCGGACATGCCATGGACCCCTCCTTGTCGGCCGCAGGATAGCACGGTCGAGGTCCGCGTGGATACGGGTCCGGCCCGCCTGGACTCGCGGCCGGGCGTGAACTACTGTCCGGCGAGGAGGTCGAGGATGGACCTGGGCATCGCAGGAAAGACGGCGCTCGTGTGCGCCTCCAGCAGGGGGCTCGGAAGGGCCTGTGCGCAGTCCCTCGCCCGCGAGGGCGCCCGCGTGGCCATGGCGGCGCGGACGGAACGTCCGCTCGAGGAGGCGGCCCGCGAGATCGGCGCGCTCGCCGTGAAGGCCGACGTGAGCCTCGAGGCGGATCGCGTGGCCCTCGTCCAGCGCGTGGTCGCGGAGCTGGGACCGGTCGAGATCCTCGTCAACAACGCCGGCGGTCCACCCGCCGGCCGGTTCGCCGCACACGACGTCGAGGCGTGGCGAGACGCGATGGAGCTCAACCTGGTCAGCGCCGTTCACCTGACGGGCCTGGTGCTGCCCGGGATGATCGAGGCGGGCAGCGGCAGGATCATCAACATCGTCTCCATCGCCGGGCTGGAGGCCGTCGACGATCTCATCCTCTCGAACGCCTCGAGGCCCGCCGTCCTGGGCTGGACGAGGGCGCTGGCCCGCGAGGTCGCGGCCAGCGGCGTGGGGGTGGCGGCGGTCTGCCCGGGCCTGTTCCTCACGAACCGGATCCGCCAGCTCGTCAAGATCCGGGCCGAGCGCTCGGGCATGAGCGATGAGGAGGCGCTCTCGAGCTGGGCCTCCACGATCCCCTCGGGCCGGCTGGGCCGTCCCGAGGAGCTGGGCGATCTCGTGGCCTTCCTCGCCTCCCCCCGGGCGGCATACATCAACGGCGCGGCCCTCTCCATCGACGGGGGCCTGGTGAGGCGCCTGAGCTGACCGGGCCTACTTCTTTTCCAGGGTGTGCTCCCCGAACGTCAGGACGCCGTCCTGGATGCTCACGGGGTGGGCGGCCACGTCGCCCTCGCCCTGGGGGTTGGCCGCCATGACGAGCGTGGTGCCGTGCACGGCCCAGCTGCCGGTCTCCTCGCCCCTGAGGTAGGTGCCGTCGGACCAGAAGGTCCACGTCTTGCCGCCGCTCGACCACGATCCCTGAATGGACCCGGTGAGCGCATCGTTGGCGGAGAAATCGAAGGACATGGAATCGAGCGTCTGCTCGACATCGCCTCCCCAGGAGGCCAGGGTCTCGGGGTCGGCGCTCAGGGCCAGCACGCCCACGACGAGCAGATCGCCGAAGTGGATGCCGATGATGCGGCCGTTGAGCTGGTTGTCACTTCCGCCGTCCCTGCCATCGATGCGCGTCGAGAACACCTCGTATCCGTTCATCTCGGAGATGTCGTCGGAGACGCTCGTGCGGTCCTGGCCGTAGGCGGCGAGCATCGCATCGATGCCCGGCGACACCTTCTCGAGGGAGCCGGGTGCGGCCCATGTCACCCACGCACCGATGTCGAAGTGCACTCGCGCCGCCTGGCCGGACAGCAGGTCGTTGCGCTTCCAGCACGTGTACTTCATCCCCTGCGGGGTGAACTTGTTGCCGCACACCTTCTGCTCGTCGACCTTCCAGCCGTCGGGCGGGACGAAGTGGAAGATCCCGCCCGGGCCGGCGACGGCACCGGCCGGCAGCGACCCCGTCATGGCGGCACCGCCCGAGAGAGTGGGACCGCTGCCGCCCTTGCCGAGGTCCACGATCTTGATCGGCGGCGCTCCGGCGAGCAGGGACGCCTTGCCGATGGGCTCGGGCCCCGCCGCGGAGCCCTTCGTCTCGACCCGCGCGAGGGGCAGCTCGTTCCCCGTGGGATCCTTGATGACCAGCTCGTCCGCGGACATCGAGACGATGCCGTAGGGGGACGTGTGGCCTCCCGTCGTCATGTGGATGGCGCCCGATGCGACGGAGTAGGTGCCCGTCTCGACGAGATCCCCCTGCTTCCAGACGAACGTGCCGTCCCCGGCGAGCTCGATGCGCACGCCGAATCCCACGTTCGCCCACACCCCCTCCACGTCTCCGGCCGGCGCGCCTGCGTCGCCGGAGGCGGGCGGCTCGTCCGGACCGCCGCTGAAAGAGACACGCGTTCCCGCCGGGTCCTGGATCACGAGTCGACCAGTGGCGAGCTCCATGATTGCATACCGGGTCACGTATCGCTTGTCCACGGCGAGCACGAGCCACTCGCCCTCGACCCAGAAGGCGCCCGTCTTGGTCAGGTCGCCCTGCTTCCACTCGAACGTCCCCCCGAGGTCGAGCTCCAGCGAGACGCCCTGGACGTCGCTGTGCCAGGATCCCGCGAGGCCATCGGGAAGAGGAGCCGCACCATCCGGCCCGGTGGGCGGAACGGGCGGACCACATCCCCAGACCAGCAGGGCGAATGCCATCGCTCTCGTGCACTTGGCCATGCCGCTCCTCGGAGTGTCCTGAGCCCCTTCTCGACGATACCATGGCACGGCCGGACAGCCAGCGCAAGACTCGGCACTTGACCTCGAGGAGTCACTTATGCAAGGTGTGGCACGATATGTCCCTTCTGACTGAATACCACGCGCAACACTGGGGAGGCGTGAAGGAACACATCGAGGCGCTGATGGCCCACGAGGCCTTCAGTCCCTTCGCCGCCGAGATGATCCGGTACCAGATGTCCACGGGCGGGAAGAGGATCCGCCCCACCCTGGCCGTCATGACGGCGGAGGCGTTCGGTGGCAGCGCAACGTCGTGCCTGCCCTTCGCCGCCACGGTGGAGCTCATCCACAACGCCTCGCTCGTCCACGACGACATCCAGGACCATGACAGGACGAGGCGCGGCAGGCCCTCGGCATGGGTCGCCTTCTCGACGGAGCAGGCGATCAACCTCGGGGACCTGCTCTTCGTTCTGGGGTTCGAACCGTTCAACAGGATGGACATCCCTGACTCGCTGAAGCTGAACGTGATGAGGCTCACGATCCGCGCCATCGGCGAGCTCGTGGACGGCCAGGTCTACGAGTTCGTCCTCAAGGAGCGCGACATGGTGACGGAAGAGGACTACTTCCGCCTCGTCTCCGGCAAGACGGGTTCCCTCTTCCGGCTCGCATACTGCGGCGGCTACGCGCTGGCGGACGACGGCGACCGCCACGCAGGGGACATCCGGACGATGGGCGAGCACATGGGCGGCCTGTTCCAGCTCAGGGACGACCTGCTCGACGCCCTGGGGCTCAAGGAAGGCAGGCCCGCGGGCAGCGACGTGGCGGAGGGCAAGATCGCCTTCCCGGCGGCGCATTACATGAGCACCGCCCGGGACCGTGACAGGGAGAGGCTGCTCGCGGTGCTCCGCCTGCCCAGGGACGAGACGCCCGCGGCGGCCGTGGACGAGGTCCTCCAGCGCTACCGCGACGCCGGCTCCATGAGGGCCGCCTTCCAGCAGTACGCCCAGAGGCGCGAGGCCATCCTCGCGCTGAGCTGCCTGAAGGAGAACGGGGATCTCAGGTCCCGGATGCGCGAGATCCTCGAGGAGCTCGAGCCGCCGATCAAGGAAAAACAGCTATGAGCGAGGAAGCCGGAAGGAAGCCCCCCGCGGCGGCCCTCGTGCTGGCCGCCCTGCGTGCCCCCTTCACCGCCGCATCGGCGCTGCCCGCTCTCATCGCCGCCGCCTGGGCATGGCAGAGGGGCTCGTCGTTCTCCTGGCTGACGGCAGCGCTCGCCGTGGCGGGCGCCGCGGTGGTCCATCTCGCCGCGAACGTGATCAACGACTACTTCGACTGGGACGAGAGCGACAGGATCAACAGGTTTCCGACGCCGTTCAGCGGCGGGAGCCGCAGCCGGCTCGAGGGGCTCGTGCCTCGCAGGACGTTCCTCGTGATCGGGATCGTGCTGCTCGGCATCGCCTGCGCCCTGGCCGGCGCACTCGTGGCTCTCGGCAGGCCGTGGGTCCCCGTCGTGGGCCTGGCGGGTGCCCTGGGCGGCATCGTCTACTCGGCGCGGCCCCTCCAGCTCGCGGGCCGGGGCGTGGGGGAGATCGTCATCTTCATCTGCTTCGGCCCGCTCATCACGCTCGGCACGGGGTATGCCATCGAGGGAGCGTTCACGCTGAACTACGCCCTGATCGGCCTGCCCATGGGCTTCCTCGTCGCCAACATCCTCTGGGTCAACGAGTTCCCGGACATCGAGGCCGACGGCGGCGCCGGCAAGCGCACGCTCGTGGTGAGGCTGGGGTCGTCGCGCGCCAGGTGGGGCTTCGTCGCCCTCGTCGCCGGGTTCATCGTCTCGGTGGGCGCCCTGTGGATCGCCGGGATCCTGCCCGTCTGGTGCCTGGCATGCCTGGTGACGGTGGGGCTGGCCGTCAAGGCCGCCCGCAACCTCTGGCCGAACCACTCGGTGCCCGAGAAGCTCCTCCCGTCCCAGGCGGCCACGATCCAGATGCAGGCCGCCGCCGGCATCCTCCTCACGGCCTCCATCGTCGCGGAGCGCTGGCTCGGATGAGAGGAGCCACGCTCGCACTGAGCGCGATCATCCTCCTCTCGTGCATCCCGCGGGACCGCCCTGCAAAGCACTCCGCGGATCCCGCGGGCGAGCACAGGCTGTGGCTCGTCATGGTCTTCATGAACGCGGACTCGGGCGGCGATCCGCACGAGTGGATCCTCATGGACGACCTGGAGCTCATGGACGCCACGCCGACGGGAGGCTCCATCCATCTGGTCTTGCAGGTCAGCCGCTGCGGGCGCGATCCCTACGACGGCGCCTGGAGGGGCACACGCCGGTACCACGTGGACGGGCTGGGCGGCGGCGATCCGGTGGGATTCGGGGCGCACCGTCTCGAAGACCCTCGGAACGACGTCGACCCGAGCGACGGCGAGGCGCTGTGGGAGTTCGCGCGCTGGGCCTCGGCCCGCTACCCGGCCGATCACAGGATGCTCGTGGTGGAGGCCCACGGATCGGGGTGGCGGGGGCTCTCGCCTTGCGACATCGAGAACGATCCCGCATGCCTCATCACGATCCCGGACGGCGAGCTGCGAGGCGCCATCGCACGCATCGCCGGCGAGCATCGCCTGGACATCGTGGCCCTCAACTCCTGCCTCATGGGCATGTGGGAGACCGGATTCGCCCTCAGAGGCTCGGTCCGCTACGCGCTCACGAGCGAGGAGATCGGCGGCCCCCTGCTCGGCTCGTGGCACGACATCCTGCCCCGGCTCGCACGCGGACCCGACGATCCGGCAAGCGTGTGCGCCGACCTCACCGCGACGATCGACGGCGAGCAGACAAAGGCGAACACGGCCACCCGCACGTGCGTCGATCTCGAGGGCCATGAGGCTCTCACGCGAGCCGTCGACGGCATGGCCGCAGCCGCGGCATCGGATGCGCGGGCGGCGCTCGACCTCGCCCGCGCCATCGATCTCTCGCTCAACTTCACCAAGCCGGCTCACCACGATCTCGGCGACATCGCCGCGATCATCAGCAAGGACGCGGACGCCGAGCCTCCCCTGCGCGCCGCCGCGGCCGAGGTGCTCGAGGCCCTCGACGGCTACGTGGTCGCGCATGCGTCCTCGCCGTTCGCGGGCATGGGATGGTCGCACGGCGTGTGCGGCGCCCCCGGGGACCGGGGAACCTGCGAGAGGTCGACGGGCGTGGCCATCTGGGCGCCGATCGACGAGACTCCCCACCTCGTCCCCGTCTACCTCGAGGGCCCCTGGTGCGCCACGCGCTGGGACGAGGCCCTGTCCGCCGTCGTCGCCGCCCGCCACGACCAGCAGTAGACGGCGTCCGTTGCCCTTCGACAGGGCAACCGGGATACGAGACGCTCCGGAGCGGGCATGGTGCGGGGTCGGAGCCACCCTGAAATTCCGGCGGGTGGTGGCGTGCCCCGCACTCGTGTCCGCTCGTGCAGTGGGTGCAGCTAGTCGTTGAGGACGCGGCGGAGCTCGGAGGCCAGGGTGTGCGCCCTGTAGGGCTTCGGCAGGAAGCCCCGGATCCCCTCCTCGAACGCCTCCTGCGCGTCCTCCTCGATGGAGTAGCCGCTCGACAGGATGATGCGCACATCCGGATCGACCTCGCGCAGCTTGCGGGCCGTCTCGAGCCCGCTCATCCCTGGCATGACCATGTCGAGAACGATGCAGCCGACCTCGCCGCGCTTCTGCCTGTACATGTCGATCGCCTCTTCGCCGCTGCTCGCCTCGAAGACCGTGTAGCCCAGGCGCGTCAGGATCGTGCGCACCAGCCTGCGGATGTCCTCGAGGTCGTCCACGACGAGCACGGTCTCGTGCCCCACGGCCGGGTGGTCGCTGCTCGTGGATCTCGGCTCACGGGGAGGCTTGTCGGTGGCGGGAAGGTAGACCTGGAAACGGGACCCCCTGCCCGGCTCGCTCTCCACCTCGATGCGGCCCAGGTGGTGCTGGACGATGCCGTAGACCGTGCTCAGGCCCAGTCCCGAGGCCGCCTGCTCGCCCTTGGTCGTGAAGAAGGGCTCGAAGATGCGCTCGCGCGTGCCCTCGTCCATGCCCTGGCCGGTGTCCGCCACCTCGAGGTGCACGTACTCCCCCTGGGGCAGCCCGCCCGTGAGGCTCAGCCCGGGATCGCCCTGGATCACGAACCTGCGCACGTTCAGCGAGAGCGTCCCTCCGCCGGGCATGGCCTCGCGTGCGTTGATGCACAGGTTCAGGATGGCCTGGTAGATCTGGCCCTGATCGGCCTCGACCGCTGGAAGGCCGTCCTCGACCGTGCAACGCACGTCGATGTTCTTGGGAAACGAGTGGCCGAGCAGGCCGGTGAGCTCCTTGACGAGGGCGCCTATCTCGATGGGCTGGACCTGGTACTTGCCCTGCCTGGCGAAGGCCAGGAGCTGGCGCGTCAGCTCGGCCCCCTGCGTCGCGGCGCGCTCGATGCGCACGATGTGCTCGTGCTCGATGCTCGACTTCTCGACTCCCCGCTTGAGCACGGACGCATAGCCGATGATCGAGGTGAGGATGTTGTTGAACTCGTGGGCGATGCCGCCGGCGAGCGTGCCGAGGCCCTCCAGATGCACGGCCTTGTGAAGCCGCTCCTCGACCTGGTACAGGTCCGTGATGGAGGTCACCACGACGACGGCGCCCGCGAACCTCGACGCCTCCATCCTGGGCCGGAAGCTCACCTTGACCGGGATCTCTGCGCCGTCCGCGTGCACGAACCTCACCCTGAGGCTTCCCGCGTTGCCCCATCTCAGGTTGCGGTCGGCCTTGTCAGCGGACTCCGCGTAGCGCTCGGAGACGAGCTCGGTCCACGCCTTGCCCTCGAGGCCTCCATCGTCAGCCCCGACGATGGCGTGCATCCTGGCATTGGCGTATGCGCACCTGCCCTCCCCGTCGAGGACGATCACCCCCTCGGGGAGCAGGTCGATGATGTCGCCCGGATGATCCACGACCGGCCTCCTGACCCCCAGTCTACGACTTATACATCACCCGACACGCCATTGGTAGGATACTTTCCGCCCGGAGAACCACCAGGCCGGAACCCGCGAAACTGCACAATTTTCTTAACCCATGGGCAGGATCCCGCCCGCTGGCGCACGGTCCGGCGCGGCGTTCCTTGCCCGCTCCCATGTTGAATGATATAGATCTGCATCCGTCCATCATCTCTGAAAGGAGTGCAGACCATGAAGAAAGCCTCTCACATCCTCGTTGTTGCCGCCGTGCTCTCGCTCGGCGGTGCGAACACTTCATGCGAGTTCATCGAGAACTGCCTGGAGTGCATGTGCGGCGACATCTCCGACGGCAACTCGGGCATCACCGGAAACGCAAAGGTCGACTCGTTCTTCGCGGCGGTGATCACCCTGGACGCCTCGACCGGGATCGTCAGCTCCAAGGTGGAGGACGCCCTCGCCGACCTGAGGGTCACGCTGGGCCTGTCGGCGGACGCGAGCCTCGCGGACATCCGCACCGCGATCGACGACGCGTTCTCGACCGGGGGGGTGACCTTCAACGCGTCGTACGAGCCCGCAGAGTGTCGTGCGGACGTGGACGTGGCCGTCCAGGCCGCGGCCGAGTGCGACGTCACGGTCGATCCGGGCGAGGTGGACATCCGGTGCGAGGGACGCTGC
>JAFDER010000097.1 GCA_019310245.1 Deltaproteobacteria bacterium | reverse complement strand
ACCTACTTCGACACGGCGCCCCAGGAGATGCTCCACTTCTACAAGCTGGGCTCCCTGGACGACACCGAGATCCCGGCGGGCATGGTGCAGGGCGAGGACTACGAGATCTTCACCTCGCGCACCAACCACCAGTCGTACATGGCTTTCCAGATCGAGGACGAGCCCGGAAAGGTGGGAGGTAGCATCGCCTTCGAGGTCATCAGGAAGCTGAAGACCTATCAGGACGAGTACGACGCCTGGAAGATTTGCCAGGATGATGGAAACCCGGACACCAACTGCGGCTTCCCGGATTCCGACGAGCTCGCGAAGCGCATCAGGTTCCATTACTTCGACATCCAGAGCATGCAGTCGCTCGTCACGTATGCCCTCGAGCTGCAGCACATGTACGGGATCAACTCGTTCATGGGCTACACGCCGAGCATGTAGGGGAGGTGGGTGATGACTAAAGCGACAATGAACATCAGGAGGCACGCAATGAACTGGAAGGCATGCTGGATCGCTCTTGCGGTCGTCGGCCTGGGCCTCGCGGCCTGCCAGTCCACGAGACCCGACAGGGACTGGGTCCAGACCAACGTGGTGGACAAGGACCTCTTCCAGGGAGAGTGGCACTACGCGCGCACGGTCGTCGACAGCGACATGGAGTCCGAGTGGCTCATGGCGTTCGTCGGCGACACGTCGTTCAGCGTGGAGGGATCCATCTCGTTCTCGATCCCGCGCGTCAGGTGGGTGATCGACGAGAACTACCTCTACGCCTTCCGCGCCGACCCCATCGTCACGGGGGCGGACGAGGACGAGTTCGAGCCGGACTACTACAGCGGCGTGATCGCCGCCTTCCCCGTGGAGACGCACCTCGACATCATCAGGTCCTACAACCCGATCACGGGCGAGCGGCTCAACGTGGTCGCCGAGGACACGAGCGAGCGCGCCTGGTACGACCGGCAGTACATGCGCGTCGACTGGAGCCAGAACCTGGTGACCGGCTTCAACTGGACCTACACCGAGGCCATGGGCATGGACGGCTTCATCACGCGGCAGTCCACCACCTTCACGTGCAACGAGGGTACGGACCAGCCGTACGAGGACGCGGACGGCAACGCGCTGTACACGGTCTGCCGCGAGGAGTGGCTGCCGCAGGTCCGGCTCACGGACCCCGAGTTCGACGCGGTCTACGGCCACCACTACGCCGATGAGCTCCGCGACGAGGCCTGCCGCAATCCGGTGACCGGCCAGGTCTCGGAGAACTGCGACGGCTCCGGCCTGCCCTTCATGTTCTCGTTCGTCAACCAGGAGATCTGGAGCCCGACGATCGACGCCATGGGCTACATGTCCTACTACCCGTTCACCTCGGTGCGCGTCACGGTGCGCAACACCTTCGTGCGCAGCCCGGAGCGCTCGAGCTACGAGCCCCTGCTCACCGCGGACACCATGTGGGACCGCTTCGGCGCCTTCCGCCTCGAGCGCGGCGTGTACTCGGGCGGCGAGGGCGCCGACCCGGTCGAGGGCATCGAGCCCCTGCGCGGCCTGACCGACATGCTCGAGTACTGGGCGGCGCGCCACAACATCTGGGTGGACTACCGCAACGACGCGGGCGAGATCATCCCGCCGGCGGACAGGCAGAGGAGGCGCATCGTCTACTACCTGAACGCCGGTTTTCCCAAGTGGGTCGCGCCCGCGGCCTTCCGGGTCGCCGACGAGTGGAACGACCAGTTCATGCGCGCCACCTATCTTGCGCAGGGTTTGCCGCTGCCCGCCGACAGGTCGGGCTACGACTGCCAGGTCACCCGCGGCGACGAGGGATTCACCTCCAAGCCCGAGCGCTTCAGCGAGTACGACGGCATCTACTCGAACCCGTCGAACCTGCCGAGGTTCGAGGGTGAGGACTGCGTGCTCGTGCTCCGTGTCAACTCCGCCGACCTGGAGGCGGGCACCTACACCGACTCGGTGGGCACGCGCATCATCGTCCGCCACGAGGACGGCAGCATCGACGCCGAGAGCTCGAACGTGGAGCCCTACGGCGAGCTGCTCGGCGACTTCCGGTTCCAGTTCCTCAACGCCATCGAGAACCCCGGTGCGCGGTTCGGCGGCATCTCGACCCTGCGCGCGGACGTGCGCAACGGCCAGCTGATCACGGCCAACGCCAGCGTGGCCATGGAGTCGATGCTGCGCTCGATGACCATCGCCCTGCAGTGGCTCGGCATCAACGCCTCGCTCTGCTCGGACGACGACATCGTCGACCCGTCGCTCTGCACCTACATGCAGGGGCTCGACCTGCCGGGCCTCGAGGACATCATGAACGGCGAGGACGTGCGCTCCTACTTCGCAGAGATCGGCAAGGTGGAGAGGCCCATCTCGCCCGTCACGCCCGAGGCCCTCAACTCCCCGAGCACCGAGTACAACGTGGAGGGCATCTCGTCCGTGTTGCACGGCATCATCGGCGAGCGCATGTCCATGGCGGCCGAGAAGGCGGCCGGCCTCGCCGGGACCGAGGGCGACCTGCTCACCTACGGCCATAGGCTCGTGAACCTCAAGGGCACCCGGATCGAGTCCATGCTCTTCGACAACCCCGAGACCCTGGCCATGCTCGCCGGCAAGTCCGGGTTCGAGGGGGCGAAGCTGTACGACCTCGACCCCTCGTCCGCCGATGTGCTGGACGAGATCTCGTTCTTCAGGACCTCGCCCGCCGAGCAGCTGTATCTGGAGCAGAGGAAGCTCGACAGGATGGCCAGCCTCAACATGTACCCCGAGCATCCCATGCTCGACTACGGGTACGCCCAGCTGGCCGAGGAGTATGCCGCGCAGGGCTGGAACGCCAGCCAGATCGCCATGCACATCGGCCAGACGACGTTGTACAACGTCATGGTCCACGAGCTGGGCCACTCGATCGGCATGAGGCACAACTTCGCGGGTTCGATCGACTACCGCAACTACAGGGACTGCTACTGGAACATCGCGGACGATCACCCCTGGCCCGAGCCTCACTCGTTCACCGAGGACCCGATCCAGGTCATGGGCGGGATGACGTTCGAGGAGACCGTGGATTTCAGCCGGGCGGTCGAGCAGGTGGACGACGAGCGCGACATGGCCGGCATGAACATGTGCCAGTCCACGAGCACGATGGACTACACCCTGAACTACGTCTACGACGATCCCGGCCTCGGCAAGTACGACGCGGCCTACGTCGACTTCATGTACGCCGGCATGACCGAGGCCTACGTGGGTGACCCGCGCGCCGTCAGTCTGAGCGGCTCGCGCAAGTGGGAGGAGCTCGATCCGCGCGGTCACGACAAGGTCCACTGGATCTACTACCCGGGCGGTCAGGTCTGCGAGACCGACGCGGACTGTCCGTACTCTGCCGGGAGGCTCACGTTCCCGGGCACGCAGCAGATCAAGCAGACCTGCAGGGCGAACCCGAGGCTGCCTCTCGATGCGACATCTCCTGGTGCAACCGCTTCGACAGGGGAGGCTCGTTCCGCGAGGTGGTGGCCAACTGGGCCGACTACTACGACAAGGCCTACCCCTTCTCCTGGTTCAGGCGCTACCGCAGGAACTACGGTGGAGCCTCCTACTGGGGCTTCATGACCGACATGGTCAAGATCTACCAGCACTGGCTCTACCGCTACTTCTACGAGCCCGGCTTCGCGGATCTCAAGGGTCCGCTCTACACGGACGACCAGTACCTGGCGAGCATGGGCGCCATGTCGTTCTTCCAGTCCATCATCGCCCAGCCGGACGTGGGCTCCTACAACCTGGATCCGGTCAGCAACAACTACTACAAGGTCTCCAGCGACCTGGGCGAGGGCGACCTGGACGTGCCCGTGGGCATGGGCAAGTACATGTGGAGCTCGTTCCAGGATGGGCCCATGGGCGTGTACGAGCTCGAGAGGATGGGCCTGCACTGGGACAAGATCTACGCCCTCATGGCCATGGCCGTGAGGGACTGGAACCTCATGTACTCCTACGACGAGAGGTTCACGATCAACTTCTACACGCTCTTCGACTGGGAGATCCAGCACCTCTTCGGAGGCGTGATCCTGGACGATCCCAGGATGTTCGGTGCGCACTGGTACACCGACGGCTCGGGAGATTCATACCTCTACTACCCGACGATCTGGGCCGGCATCTGTTCCATGTACAACGTGCCCTGCCCCGACGAGTACTACTTCGACCACCTGGACGGCGTGCCGGCCTTCGAGAACGGGACGAACGAGATCATCCGCAACTTCGCGGCCATCTTCTCGCTCGCCGAGTTCCCGATCTTCTACGACTCGACCTACGAGCAGCAGCTCTTCATCTGCGAGCGCGGCTCCGGCTACTGCTTCGACATCTGCGAGGAGGGCTCGACGGCCTACTTCTGCGGCGACCCCTCGTTCGAGCTGGTTCGCGGCGAGCACTACCAGCACTACACCTCCGACCGCCTGCACAAGACCTACCAGGCCGTGGCGGTCGAGAACCTGTCCCCCTACTCGCACCCGCCGGACGTGGACAACTCCCTGGAGCTCCTGAACAAGGCCAACGAGATGCAGGACGCCCTCAGGGACCTCGAGGCCCACGAGGCGGCCGGAACGTGCCCCACGGAGATGACCGCGCCGTGCGACGACGAGCTCGCCGAGGCCATCGTGCACACGAGCTACAAGCTCTCGCAGCACGAGTCGTTCCTCGTCAACCTCATCGACATCCAGCGCGAGTACGGCATCACCTCCTGGCTCTAGCCTCCCCGCACACCCCATCCATCCATGAACACGTTGCCTGCATCGCGGGCGACCTCCACCTGCCAGCGTCCGGGCCGGCCGGGAGGAGTACTTCGCCACCCCTCTCCGGCCGTCTCCGGACCTCTGCGCCTGCGAGGCCGATCGCACGGCTGGCAGGGATTCGTGCGTGGTGGGAGTACGGGGTCGGGCGGGGTGTTGGATTTAAGGTAATCGACTCTATTCTAATAGAGGAGATTGGATTCCTATAGATATAGGGGGGTTGAGCGCCTGTCCTGTCGCCGTCCACATTATCGTACCAGTAGGAAGAGGTATGCCTTTGTCAAAAACTTGACTACCATGTATTACCTTGTCATATTCAGTGGGAGACGACAGGAGGTCACCATGGAGTGGACGGGTGTTGAGAGGCGAGAAGGTGGTTGCGAGAGGATGAAGGTGGGCAAGTCGGTTTCCATCTTCGCGGGCGACAAGCAGTCGATCCTCCGGGCCCGGACGAAGGACCTGTCGACGGGCGGCATGCGCATCGACCTGGGCGACGGCCTGAGCGCGGGCGAGAAGATCCTCTTCCGCATCGACCTGGGCGAGGGTTTCGACCCGGCCGTGCAGGGGGGCGAGGTCGTCTGGTCCGCGCCGGACGTGGGAACCGGCGTGCGGTTCACCGCCGCGGGCGAGGTGGAGGCACCGGCCACGAAGCGGGCCGATCCGCCGGCCCTGCCGTCCACGGGCGATGGCGTCCGCCTGCACATCGACAGCATGGACCATCATCTGAAGGTCGAGTGCGTTGAGGCCGGTCCCACCGGGATCACCGTGCGCACGGAGCTTCCCTTCCTCGAGCGGGGCCGGGCCGTGCGCGCCAGCTTCTGCGACGCGGACGGCGTGGAAGGCCAGATCGAGGGCATCCTGACCTCCGTCTCGCTCGAGCCCGAGGAGCAGGATCCCGTGCCCGGCATCAGGCTGCGGATCCGCACGACGGACGAGCCCGAGCAGGAGCAGGAACACGTGGCCGCTCCGCCCCAGGGCCCCCCGACCGAGGATTCCTGGCAGGAGGAGGAGCCCACCTCGAGGGATGCCTCCCCCCCGGCCGAGATCGAGCAGGACGAGCCTCTCGAGGAGGAGTCCGGGATGCGGGACGAGGAGGCCATGAGTGATGCCTTCAATTCGCTGACGAGCGAGCCGATCGCTTCCCCCGGGGAGACCGAGCCGTCCATCGAGCCGAGCTACGTGATCGTTCTCAGGGCCGTGGCCGCCTGGCTGACCGCCAACGGCCGGCGCGCCGTGAAGCTCGCCGCCGCATCTGCGGCCGAGGCCTGGTGTTGGCTCCTGCCGGTGATGAAGAGGGTCGCACCCAGGATCATCGAGAGCGTGAAGATGGCGGGAGACAATCTGGTTCTTCTCCTCGTCAGGCTCGCTTCCGGCCGCCTCAGGTCGTCGGCCTCGCCGCGTCCCACCAAGCTCAGGAAGCAGAAGAGGCGCACGACGCAGGCATCCATCATCGAGAAGGCCTCGAAGGGAATCGCGAGCAAGGCTCGCTCGCGCGTCCTGGCCATCGTCCTGCTTGTCGCCGCCCTGGCCGGCTTCGGAACCGGCGTCTGGGGAGTCGTGAGCCTGATCACGTCGGGCAAGGACGACGGGCCCGCGTCCGGGACCGTCGGGCAGCCGGCTGCCGAGGTCTCGCGCGGCTCGTTCGACATGTGGGGCGACGCCGCCCTGCCCGCCGGCAACGTGGTCGAGCCCTCGTCCGCGGAGATCGAGATGGTCGTGGCGGGTGCGCCGGCCGCAGCCGTCGAGGCCGCTCCCGCCGTCACGGAGGCCGTGACCGAGACCCCGGAGCCCGTGGCAGCCGTCGACGTCCCCCAGCCCGCCGAGACGACGGGCAGCGGGTTCTACCTCAGCGTGAGCGGAGAGGTGACGGGCTACGACTACTACGCGCTGAAGAGCCCTCCCGGACTCGTCGTGGACGTCAAGGGCGCTCTTCCCCTGAAGGAGGGGACGCAGCCCGTCAACAGGCCTGGCATCAAGAAGGTCAAGGCCGTGTCCCGCGAGAGCGGTGCCAGGTTCATCATCTACTTCGATGGCGAGAAGGTTCCCGACTTCCAGGTCCTGCCTGCCGGATCCTCACTCGAGGTTCGACTGGATTCCTAAGTCTACGCTCCGGGCCTTCGCCCGGGGTCTCATCCTGCACACACTGTCGGTATCTTGATTTTCGACTGGGCCGATGGGAAACTATGCCCTGGCCCGGGGAGGCCAGGGCATGATCAAGGTCACCATCAACGAGAAGGCGGGAGGCGAGCGCGTCCTGTCGTTCGAGAAGGACGGCATCACCCTCGGACGCTCGCAGAGAAACGACGTCATCCTCCCGCGCAGCAACGTTTCGAAGAAGCACGCCGTGGTCACCACCCAGGGTGCGGTCCTCATCATCACGGATCAGAACAGCACGAACGGGACCTTCGTCAACGGGCGCAGGATCACGCAGCCGGCCGCGGTCACGCCGCAGGACAAGGTCTTCATCTCGGATTTCTCCATGATCTTCGAGTCTGCCGCCGGATCCGGACTGGACCTGGAGGCCACGTTCCCGCCGCCTCTTCCGAATCCCCCGCCGGAGGACCTCGAGGAGCTCGATGCCGAGCCGCTCGAGCCCGTGACGGTGCCTCCACGGGCGTCCGAGTCCGAGGCGGTCGAGGCGGCCGAGGAGATCGAGCCGGAGGAAGAGATCGAGCCGGAGGAAGAGATCGAGGCGATCGAGGAGATCGAGCCCGAGGAGGAGGTCGAGCCCATCGAGGAAGAACCGGAGCCGGTCGCCGAGGCGATCCTGGAGGTCGAGAAGGAGGTGTTCGGCCAGATCGACTCCGTGCTCGATCTGGACCGGGTCGGGGCCCAGGTCTTCCGGGACGAGGACTTCAGGAGGAGGGCGAGCCGCACCATCGCCGAGATCCTCGACGCGATGGTCGACGCGGGGCAGATCCCGGCCGATCTCGAGCCGAGCCTGATCACCAAGAGGATCACGTCCGAGATCCTGGAGCTGGGCCCCCTGGACGGGCTGCTGAAGGATCCGGCCGTCCACCAGGTGATCATACCGGCCAGGGGCCGCGTCTGCGTGCATGCCGAGGAAGGCGTCCGCCTCCTCGATGATCCGTTCGTCAGCGACAAGTCGAGGCAGCTGATCCTGAGGAAGCTGAGGGCCATGGTGCGGGGCCAGCACGAGGAGGCTGAGGTCTCCGTGAGCGGTCATCTCGACGGAGGCGAGGAGGTCTTCATGCTCATGCCTCCCGTCGTCATGGAGGGCGTGGCCGCCGTGATCAGGAAGCCTCCCCCCACGAGCCAGGGAGGCATGGACGTCCTCGTGGCCCGAGGCATCCTGTCGCAGGAGATGGCCCGCTTCCTCGGATACTGCATCGAGGCTCGCAAGGGAGTGCTCGTGTGCGATCCCGGGCTCGGATCCCACCGGACGCTCATTCCGGCCATGGCCTCCATGCTCGAGCCGTGGGAGAGGCTGATGGCGCTCCAGTGCGGCCGGGAACCGCTCTATGACCTGGATCCACAGCTCTACGCCGTGCTGCCGGGCAGCGGCGAGGAAAGCATGGGCTTCGATGCAGCGTCCGGTGATCTCGTGAACGTCCTCGACGCATTCAGACCGACGGCGCTCCTGGCCGGAGACATCCAGTCCATCGATCACTTCCGGCTCATCCGGAAGGCCAGCGCTTCGCGATCCTTCACGTGTGCGACGATCGACGCCGAGTCCGAGATGGATGGTCTGGCGCGTCTGGGCGGATGGCTCGCCAGCGAGCACTCCATCATCCCGAGGGCCGTGGCCACCGGCATCATGCTGGACGCCGTCCACATCGTCATTTTCCACTCGCGGATGATGGACGGCACGGAGAAGGTCGCACGCATCTCGGAGCTGGTGCCCGGCAAGGAGGGTCTGCCGACGCTCAAGCCGATCTTCCACTATCAGGTCAATGCCGTGACGGAAGAGGGAAGACTCGATGGCACGTTCAAGTCCACGCGGCACGTACCGTCGTTCCTGGACACGCGGAAGGGGCGGGGCAGGGGCAAGTTCGACACGAGCATCTTCCAGTAGGAGCGGGATGAGAGCGCATCGAGACAGGATCACCCAGACCGGCCGGCGACTGGCGTCCGCGGCGCTGCTCGTCGCTGCGGTGGTCACAGCTCCTGCACCCTCGTTCGCCGGCCAGTTCTCGGTCGTCCTCGATCAGGTCGTGGCTGTCGTTGCCGGGAGGTTCCAGGGCAGTGTCCCGCCACAGATCATCACGAGATGGGATCTCGAGGCCGAGTGCCGCCTGGAGTCCATCCTGCGCTACGGTGCGGCGGGCGTGGATCGGCCGATATCGAAATCGCTTCGCGCCGCCGTGCTCGAGCGCATCGTCGACGAGAGCGTGATCCGGCGGGAGGCCGTGAGGCTGGACGGCGGCGAGGTCGACGAGGGATCCATCGACGAGGCCGTCGCCGACCTCACCGATGCGGTGGGGGGAAGCGAGGACCTTCTGGACCTGCTCGAGCAGGCTCTCCTTCCCGAGTCCAAGGTCCGGTCCATCCTCGCCCGGCGGCTCGTGGCCGACAGGTACGTCATCGACAGCCTGAGGTTGACGATGAGCTTCACGGAGTCGGAGCTCGAGGCCTCATTCAAGTGCATGGTCCATCCATTCGGGGTCAAGGAGCTGGAGGAGGTTCGCGACGAGTTCAGGGACTTCCTGCTCGAGGTCAAGGCCGATCAGCACCGCGAAGAACTGATCGACGATCTCACGAACCGTTGCCGCCTCTGGATCTTCATCAACCCCGGAGCACTGGAGAGCTGATGATCGTACTCACGCTGCAGGCGTCCGCCTCCATGCTGGAGTACCGGCTCTGGGATATGGTCGGAGAGCGCACCCTCGTCGACGGCGTCGTCTCCGGGGTGGGCAGCACACCGCGCCACCGGTACAATTACTGGTTCGGATCGGGCCAGGGAACCTCCAGGGCGTCCGACTCGCGCGAGGCGTTCCAGCGGGCCTGGGAGGCGCTCTGGATCGCCCTGCCGAGCATCGAGAGGGTCGAGGGCCTGCTTCCGCGGGTCGAGGGTGTGGGGCACGTCATGCCCTTCGTGCCACCGGGAGACGTGACGAGCGCCCGCATCGACGACGATCTGCTCGAGTTCATCAAAAACGGGCCGCCGAGCGTGGAGGGCGATCCCGGCCGCGGTTTCGCGGCGCTCAACGTCATGGAGGAGGCACGGCACGTGATGCCCGAAGCCGTCCACGTGGGCGTGTTCGACGATCTGGCTCTGCTCGCGGCAACGGCGGAGTCGGCCTGCTATCCCGTGCGTCCTCCCTGGGTGGGGGAGCACATGGTCGCGCGTCTGCGCAGCGGCGGTGTTCGCATTCGCGGGGTTCTGGACTCGGCCATGGACGTCGTCGGCGACGTGGAGAATAACCCCAGGATCCTCATCTGCGACCTGGACGACGTGCCGCAGGTCTCGAGCCTCAAGGCGCGAAGCCTCATCGAGACGACGCACGAGTTCGATGGGACGTCGCGGCTGATGTCGGTGCGGGGCCCGGGCGCCGTGTCGCCCGGACTGCGGGATGCACTGCTCAGGGCCGGGGCACCGGACGGCGGAGAGGTCGACGATCTGCTCCAGAGGCGCAGCGGCCTCGCCTGCATCGAGGAGACCCCCCTCACCGTCTACGATCTCGCCTCCATGGCGGAGAACCAGATCTACGGCGCGGCGAGCCGCATGTTCTTCGACCAGCTCGTCAGGGAGATCGGGGGCCAGATCACGCTTCTCGGCGGGCTGGACATCCTCGTGTTCACGGGGCGGTGGGGGTTCGAGAGCCATGCCCTGCGCTCGATGATCGCGGCAAGGCTGAGGCTGTTCAGGATCGCGATCGACGAGGGCCTCAACAGGTCGGTCCAGGGGCCTGCGGACATCGCCACGGTGGACGGGAGGGTCCGTATCGTGGTGGTCCCTCCCGCGTCCCTCTGGCAGGTGGCGCTCGAGACGGCGCACATGCTGAGCGATGACGTGTGAGAGCACAGGCAAGATCCGCGCCATCCAGCTCTCCGAGCTGTCGGGCGTGCACACCATCGAGCGCATGTCCTTCCCCAACCCCTGGCCGCTCCACATCTTCAAGCAGGAGCTCACCCATTCCTGGAGCAGGCTCTGGGGAGTGTTTCCCGCGGAAGGAGGTGCCCCCGTGGCATTCCTCCTGTTCTGGCTGGTGTACGACGAGGTGCACATCCTCAACATAGCGACGCATCCGGGCCATCGCCGGAAGTCGCTGGCAAGATCCTTGCTCGCGCGCCTGCAGGAGGAGAGCCTCCGCGTCGGGGCGCGGTACCTCACACTCGAGGTTCGTCCCAGCAATGATCCCGCACTGAAGCTGTACGGCGAGCTCGGTTTCGAGGTCGTCGGCGTGAGGCCGAGGTACTACTCGGACAACGGCGAGGACGCCCTCGGCATGGTCAAGCCTCTCAACGGTGCATCCGTCCCTGCGCGCTGATAAGTTCCATCTCCCTGGACAGGAATTGGATCCCCGACCCCCCGACGGGATACAAGAGACCCATGGCAACCTCGACGTGGAAAGTCGTGTGGTGGGCGGTCTTTCTCGCGGTCGTGGCGGTCACGACGGGCTGTGCCGCCCCCCTCACGCAGCGTGACAAGCTCGATACCCTGGTGCACCCTTTCTACGATGCGTGGCGGTGGAAGAAGCTGCCCTCGCTGGCCAAGCGGATCGAGCCCGAGCAGCGGAGCGAGTTCATCGAGAAGTTCAAGTCCTCGACGGCCGACGTGAGCTTTGCCGACTACGAGGTCAGCGACATCGAGGTCCTCGAGGACAAGCTCACCGCACACGTGACGGTCGTCTTCTACTGGTACAGCCAGTCCGATCCGACCCTCATGGAGGCCCAGGTTCTCGAGACGTGGAAGCGGGAGAAGAGGGGCAAGCCCTGGTACCGGACCGGCCAGGAGGTCGTCTCCGGCCACATGCCCTGACCGCGGGGATCTACCCTTCGTCCTCCGATTCGGGTGGGGGGGCCTCGTCCTGCTCGAGGATGGAGTGATCCTGCCCGTCGTACCTCAGGTGGACCTCCTTGTCCTTGAGGACCGTTGCGATGTGCACGGGCCTCTTCCAGAGGCGGCACAGGTTCTCGAGGACGTCCCTCGCCCAGTCGATCCTCAGGTCTGCGCCCTCGTGCTGGTGTGCGAGCAGGAGCTCTCCCCTGTTGGCGTGGTTGGCGTCGAGGACGCTGATGATGGGGTTGCCGAGGTTCGTGAGCTGGCCCAGAAGCGCCATCTTGACCTTGCGGGCGCTGCGGCTGATTACCTCCCAGCGCTCCCGGTGATCGACGTACCTCATCGTGAAGAGGTTCTGCTCCTCGCAGAACTCGTCGGTGAAGAACTCGTCGATGAACGTGATGTCGTTGTAGCAGCGCCTGCCCTCGAAGATCTTCCTGAGGCCCTGCCCCGTCTCCATGTCCCACGAGGCCCTGGCCGCGGCATCGGTGCACTCCTCGTACTCCTTGCCGAAGCGGCCACTGTCCCACCGGCTCTGTATGTGCCTGAACAGCTCGACGCCGAGCTTGTAGGGGTTGATCTGGTTGCCAGTCGTGGCGAGAACGCTGCTGGCGTGGTCGGCGTAGTCCACCACGTCGGCAGCCGTGAGGACCTTCTCCGTCATGATCCGCGAGTGCCAGTACGTGGCCCATCCCTCGTTCATGATCTTCGTCTGGGCCTGGGGAACGAAGTAGTACGCCTCGCGGCGGACGATGTCGAGCACCGTCTGCTCCCAGCCCTTGAGGGGTGCGTGGTGGAGCAGGAATCCCATGACGTCCTGACCGTAGGCGTCGGCCTGTATCGAGAGGGGCCGGGGCTCGGGCTCCATGTCTTCCGCCACTCCGTCGTCGGGCTCCCCGGGCTCCATGAAGCGGAACATGTAGCTACGCTCGTCCACGTCGGCACCGCTCGGCTCGGCGGCCGCATCCGATTCCCGCTCCGGCGTCTCACCTCTCACCATGCCCGGTGCGCGGATGGGATCGATCAGGTTGTCCAGCGAGAGGCAGCTGTCGAGCAAGCGCTCCACCTCGTCGCGGCCGAACCGGTTCATGTACCCTGCGATGCGCGCCCCGTGGTTCGCCATGGCGTTCATCATCTTGCGATTCGTGTGGGCGAAGAACATGTTGTTCTTGAAGAAGTCGCAGTGGGCCATGACGTGCGCCATGACCATCCGCTGATCGACGAGCGAGTTGCCCTCGAGGAGATAGGCGTAGCAGGGATCGTTGTTGATGACCATCTCGTAGATCTTGTGCAGACCGTACGAGTAGCTCTTGCTCATGCGCTCGTACTCCATGCCGAAGCGCCAGTGGGGGTAGCGCTTCGGAAATCCGCCGTACGAGGCCACCTCGTTCATCTCCTCGTAGCTGAGGACCTCGAACATGATCGTGTAGAAGTCCAGGCCGAACCCCCGGGCGTACTCGGTGAGCTTGGCCTGGATCTCTCGCAGGTGGCGAGGCAGGCGGCTGAACGAGTGCTTCAACGTCCCTTCCCCAGGAAGTCCTTGATGGACTCGACGATGTGATCCCTGTCCAGGATGCGGCTCGTGATCAGCCTCTCCTCGTCCGGGAGTTCCTTCTCGAGCTCCTTGATGAACAGACCGCTGCCGTAGGGCGAATCCACCTGCCCGTACCCGAACAGGTTCGAGCGGGGCAGGATGTACTCCCTGAGCAGCTCGATGCAGTCGTTGTTGTCCTGGTTCGACCAGTTGTCGCCGTCGGAGAAGTGGAAGCAGTAGACGTTCCACTCGTCGACGGGGTACTCGGCCTCCAGGATCTCCACGGCCTTCTTGTAGGCCGATGAGATGATCGTGCCGCCGCTCTCCTTCGTCCTGAAGAAGGTGTCCCTGTCCACCTCCCTGGCCGTCGCGTCGTGGAT